>CABQND010000012.1 GCA_902465495.1 uncultured Eubacteriales bacterium | reverse complement strand
CGGACGCAGAGCCTTGCGGTCCTGCGCCCGATCCATATATGATAAGGGGGAAAATGATGAGCTATTCAGGTAACCAAACGAAAGCCTTGCGCGTTTCATCTGATTACACGCATATTATAGCAAGCCCCAAAAAAAATGTAAAGAAAATTTTTATTTTTTTTTGAAAAAATTAAAAATAATTTTTGTTAACATTTTTTGTCAAATTTTATCAAAATAACACGCTTTATAAAACATTATCGTTAATGATGTTAACAAATAACACTCGCAATCATCGGGTGCAAAACATATTTTGATTGAGTTCACAATTTTCACAAAATACGGCAAAAGGCGCATCCGAGGATGGCGGCAAGGAAATTCGCTGCCAACGCGATGAGTACGGGCGCGATCGGCTTTTTGCCGGCAACGGGCGCAAAATAAACAGCAGACAAATAAAAGATCGTTTCCCCTGACGCATATACCACACTTGCACAGCGAGCGATATACGAATCCGCGCCGTACATTTCAAAAATTTCACTGACAAGCGAAAGGGATCCGCTGCCCGAAAAGGGCTTGACCAAAACGAGAGGCGCGATCTCTTCCGGTATTCCCAAAAAGGAAAATGCCGGAGCGAGTGCGGAACAAAGCGCCGACGAAAGCCCGCTTGCTTCAAACAATTCGGCAAGCACCAAAATAGCTGCGATATAGGGAAAAAGATTTTTTAAGAGAGGAAGAGCCCCTGCCGCACCCGCAGCAAAGCTATCGTAAACGCGCACTTTTCGCACGGACGCGATGAGAAGTATGCCCGCAAAAAGGACGGGCAAAAGATACGCCGTCCATTTCATCCGCGCTTTCCTCCATACACGATCATGACGGCCGCAACCCCGAACAGAAGCGCCGCAAGCGAAGCGAGCAAGACAGGAAGCACGATGTCATACGCCGATTCGGCGCCCGCCGCCGCGCGCAGAGAAACAATCGTTGTGGGAAACATTTGAAGCCCTGCGCAATTGAACACAAACAGCATTGCTCGGGAATATTTTGCGCGCTCGGACGCGCCCAAGAGGTTCATTGCAGAAACGCCCGCAGGTGTAGCCGCGCCGCCCATACCCAAAAAGTTTGCGGTGACGTTGACGGCGATTTTTTCAAGTGCGGCGTCATCTTTGGTGCGGAAAAGCTTTCCGAGAAATGGTTTTGCGCCCCGCGCCATACCGCGCAGGATCCCCGCATCTTCGGCAACTTTTAAAATGCCCAGCCAGACGGCATACACAGCCGCGAGCGTCACACACAGCCCGACGGCATTTTTTGCTCCTTCGAGCATAGCGGGAAGAAACGCCGCAGGATCGCGCACGAGCAAGAGCGCGGCGGCAGCGATAAAAACAGCAGCAAAAAGAAAATTCACGGCGCACCTCCTTCCCCTATCCGTATGCCGGAGCGGGACAAGTTATGCCGAATTTTCGCGCGGCGCCGCAAAAAGTTTTACATTCTTTGGAAAATGCTATATAATAATAGGGAAATTTTTCCCATTCTTGCGCAGACGCGCAATTTTTTCAAGAAAATTATGGCAGGAGGGCTGACATGCAGAAGAAACCCTATTATATTACGACGGCGATCGCCTACACTTCGGGCAAACCGCACATCGGAAACACATACGAAATCGTGTTGACCGACGCGATCGCGCGCTTCAAGCGCAATCAGGGCTTTGACGTACGGTTCCAGACGGGCACCGATGAGCACGGTCAAAAGATCGAAGAAAAAGCGGCAGCGGCGGGCGTGACACCCAAACAGTTTGTCGATGGCGTTGCCGGACAGATCAAAACGATTTGGGATCTGATGAACGTATCTTACGACAAATTCATCCGCACCACCGATACCGATCACGAAAAACAGGTTCAAAAGATCTTCAAAAAGCTGTACGAACAGGGCGACATTTACAAGGGCACATACGAAGGCATGTATTGCACCCCCTGCGAAGCGTTCTGGACGCCCTCCCAGCTCAAGGACGGAAAATGCCCCGACTGCGGCAGAGAAGTCAAGCCAGCCAAGGAAGAAGCGTACTTTTTCCGCATGAGCAAATATGCAGACCGCTTGATGCAGTATTACGAGGAACACCCCGAGTTCATTACGCCGGTATCCCGCAAAAACGAAATGGTCAACAATTTCTTAAAGCCGGGACTGCAAGATCTGTGCGTTTCGCGCACCTCTTTCAAATGGGGGATCCCCGTCGATTTCGATCCCAAGCACGTCGTATATGTATGGCTGGACGCACTGACAAACTATATCACGGGGCTCGGCTTCGATACCGACGGAAATTCCGATCCGCTTTTCAAAAAGTACTGGCCCGCGGACGTACACGTCATCGGCAAAGATATCATACGCTTCCATACCATTTACTGGCCTATTTTCCTGATGGCATTGGGGCTTCCCCTGCCCAAACAGGTATTCGGTCATCCTTGGCTTTTGATGGACGGCAGCAAAATGAGCAAATCCAAGGGCAACGTCATCTACGCGGACGAACTTGTGAACGTGTTCGGCGTGGACGCAGTGCGTTACTTTGTTCTCAACGATATGCCTTTCGACAATGACGGCAACATCACATGGGAACTGATCACCGAGCGCATAAACTCCGATCTCGCCAATACCTACGGCAACCTCGTTTCCCGCACGGCTGCGATGAGCCTGAAATACTTCGGCGGCGAGATCTGCGATAAAAAGGCGGATGAGCCGGTCGATGCGGAACTTCGCAAGATGGCACAAGAGCTGTACAAAAAAGTTTGCGCCGACATGGACGCATTCCGAATTTCGGATGCGCTGGGCGAGATCTTCGCATTCTTACGCCGCTGCAACAAATACATCGACGAAACCGCGCCGTGGGTGCTTGCCCGCGACGAAAGCAAAAAGGATCGTCTCGCAACCGTTTTGTACAACCTTTCCGAGAGCATCGTGATCGCAACCTCCCTGTTGCAGCCATTCATGCCCGAAACAGCGGAAAAGGTGTTCTCCCAGTTCAATGTACCCGCGCGCGCCTATAAAGATCTGGACAAATTCGGACTTTTGAAAAACGGCACCAAAGTTTCCGCCGTCGAAACACACCTGTTTGACCGCATGAATTATAAGGACGTTGAAGCAAAATACGAACAGATGCACGCCCATACGGGTAAATCCGAGCAAGAAAAGAAACAAAATCCTGCAAACGCTCCCGCCAAAACGAGCCACGAACCCGAATACCCTGCCGAAATTTCCATTGACGATTTTGCAAAAGTGAAGATGCAGATCGCAAAGGTTTTGGCATGCGAAAAGGTAGAAAAAAGCGACAAGCTTTTAAAAAGTACGGTACAGATCGGAAATGAAACACGCACCGTTGTAAGCGGTATCGCAAAATTTTATAAACCCGAAGAGATGGTCGGAAAGAAGGTCGTGATGATCACGAACTTAAAGCCCGCCAAATTGCGCGGAATCTTAAGCGAAGGCATGATCCTGTGCGCCGAGGACGCCGACGGCAATCTCAAACTCCTTGCCCCCGAAGGCGACATTGCCGACGGCAGCGGTATTTTCTGAGCCGCCGCAAACAAACAGCATCCCCTGCATAGCGGACATTTTTCGCCAGCAATCATAGACAATTTTTAAAAAAGTCTTTACAACCTGCCTGCCTTACGTTACAATGAAAGCGACGGGCGGAACAATGGAAAACAGACGCGGTCTGCGCCCGATGGCGCAGACCGCGTTTTTATTCAACAAATATTCTCGCCCGAAAAATCCAATAAAAAATTGACAAATTTTCCGAATGATTGAGTAAATTCGAAAATAAAACCGTTTAATAGGCAGAGAGGTGAATATGATGGACAGCGGAACGGCATTGTACCGACGGTACCTGAAAGGCGATGATGCCGCGCTTGAAGCCCTGGTCGGCATGTACAGCGACGCACTGGTACGCTTTGCATACGGCTATGTCGGCGACACCGCAGCGGCGGAAGACGTGATGGCGGACACGTTTGCCGCACTCATCGTAAAGCGGAAGGAATTCCGCGAAGAGGCAAAATTTAAAACTTATCTGTATCGGATCGCACGCAATAAGGCGATCGACTTTCTGCGCGCAAACAAGCGGCAACTGCCATTGGAAGAACAGTGTGTCCGCGCGCCGTCCGCGGAAGAAGATGTTTTTCTGCGCGATCGGGAAAGGCAGCTCTTTGCATTCATCAAAACCCTGCCCTCCCAATACGCCGAAGTGTTGCAACTCTATTATTTTGAAGGCTTTTCCGCCGAACAGATGTGCTGTGTACTAAAAAAATCCAGAAAGCAGGTATACAATCTGCTTGCCCGCGCCAGACTCACCCTTCGTCAAATATTCAGCAAGGAAGGTATTTCCTATGAAGACTTATAAAGAACGGACAGCGGACATACTCAACCGCGCCGAAACCCAGAGAAAAAAGAAAAAGAAAATAAAACTGATCTCCGTCTGCACTGTCTTCTTATGCGCGATCATCGGATTGAACTTGTTCCTCTTTATACCTTACAGCACCGCGCTTCCCAGTGTTTCCGCATACAAAGACAGCGAATATTATCCGCTCATTCAACAGATCAACGCACTGACATACCGTCCGCCGCGCTATAAAAACAATTTCGAAGCCATTTTCGACGGCCTGTTTTCCGGAGCCAAAGGCGGCAACGACATGTCCGCAGAAGGCGGAACGAACATGACACCCGGACAGAGCGAGCCCGAAAACGGGTATGTTGAAGTAACCAACAATCAAGAAGAAGGCGTGATCGAAGGCGATCTCTTTAAAAGAACGAAAGACACGATCTTTTATCTGAACGTCTCCGAAAATAATTATATTTTGGAAAGTTACCCCATCTGTCAGGAAAGCACCGAAAAAGCGGCAAGCTATACGATCGCTGCGGGTGATGACCTATATTTTTCGGGATATCAGGACCGTGCAGAATTATATCTTGACGAAACGGGAACGCGTGCGACCGTTATATCCCCTTTACGCACAAAGAAACAAGATCTTTACACCGTACTCATCGGGCTGGACGTAAGCGATCCCCTGCACATCAAAGAGCTCGGTCGGCAATATATCTCGGGAAATTATCTTTCTTCGCGCTATACGGGCGGCGATCTTCTCGTAATCAACGAGTTTAATTTTTACGGGCGCCCGGACTTTTCCGACGAATCGGAATTCGTGCCGCAGGCGGGAGTTTTGGGCGAAATGGAGAGCATTCCCATGCAAAACATTGTCTGCCCCGAAAACGCCAATGCGACGCGTTACACGATCGTCTGCCGCATTGGCGGGCAATCGTTCGGCATTGCAGAAACATTTGCCTTCTTTTCTTACTCCGAAGAAGTCTATGTTTCGCAGGACAATATTTTTGTGACATTCGGGTTTACCGACCTTACTCAAACAGATAACACGACCGTCACCGAACAAAAGACGCAGATCTCCTGCATTTCCTACCAAGACGGTTCGCTTGTCCTGAAAGGGAGCGTGACCGTGAGCGGCTCTGTCAAAGACCAGTATTCGATGGACGAACACGAGGGCATCCTACGTGTCGCGACTACCCTGCAAAAGAGCGTCACGACCCTATCGGGCGGCAACGCCGCCGACGGAACCGTCAGCAATCAGTCGGGAAAAAATGCCGGCGTATACTGTATCCGCCTTTCCGATTTTGCGATCGTAGGCGCCCTTGAAAATTTTGCACCCTGGGGCGAGGAAGTCACTGCGGCGCGCTTTGACGATCAGACAGCTTATATCTGCACAGCCATCGTCATCACATTTACCGATCCCGTGTATATCATTGACCTGTCCGATCCCGAAAATATCGTCTACAAAGATACGGGCATCATCGAGGGATATTCGACCACACTGTATCCCTTTACAGACGGAACGCTGCTCGGCATCGGGCACGGCGATGTGCGAGGGCTTAAAATCGAACTGTACCGCGAGGCAGAAACGGACGTGGAAAGCGTGGCAAACTTCGAGCTGTTCTGCGAATTTTCCGAAAGTTTCAAATCTTATTTTATCGACGCCGATGCGGGGTATATCGGACTGCTTGTCACCGATTACAGCGTCTACGAAGCGCGTTGCTATTACCTGCTTCTGCGCTTTGACGGTTACAACCTTGTGCCCGCACTGGAATTGCCGCTGAGCGGCGCGCATGCGCGCGCACGGGCAACCGTGATCGACGGATATCTGTACGCGTTCTGCGACGGAGATTTTGCGGTAGGCGCACTGTAAAATTTGCATAAATGACACGAGGCGGGCGCTTTTTCAAGCGCCCGCCTCGTTTTTCTTGACGAATCCCGAAAAAAAGTCTACAATACCCCTATGTACATTGATACGCACGCACACTTGAATTACGAAGAAAAATACGGCGACGAAGCAACTCTCCTTGCGCACATCTGCGCGGCGGGCGTGGAAAAAATCATCGACGTAGGCTGGAACTATGCTTCCTCCGCGTATGCCGCCAAGCAGGCACAAGCAAATTCCTGTTTGTGGTTTGCGGCAGGATATCATCCGTCCAACCTCGAAGATTTCCGCGAAGGCGACTTTGAAAAAATTGCGGCACTTCTTACCGCGCCCAAAGGGGTCGCCGTGGGCGAGATCGGGCTGGATTACCATTACGAAAACACCGATGAAGATGCGCAAAAACGCGCGTTTTGTGCCCAGCTGGAACTTGCGCATGCCCTTTGTCTTCCCGTCATCATCCACAGCCGCGACGCCGCGGCAGATACCTTGCAAATCCTCAAAGACAATCGCAGATATCTGAGTTGCGGCGGAGTCATGCATTGCTTTTCGGGCAGCGAAGAGACGGCGAAAGAATATTTAAAACTCGGGCTGTATATCTCCTTTGCTGGGCCCGTGACCTTCAAGAACGCGCGGCGCTTGGACGAAGTCGCAAAAATCGTGCCTTCCGAGCGCATTTTAGCGGAAACGGATTCGCCCTACCTCGCCCCCGAGCCTCTGCGCGGAACGCTCAATACTCCCGCAAACGTGCCTTTCATTTACAAAAAGCTTGCACAATTGCGCGGAGAAGACGAAGAAGAACTGGCGCAAAAAATTTACAAAAACGCGCACACCTTATTTACAAAGCTGAACAACCATGGAAAAATTTGAAACATTTACTTACGAACTGGACGGCAACCTTTACATCAACCTGACCAGCAAATGCACGAACGACTGCACCTTCTGCGTGCGAAACGAACATTCGACCTATTTCGGACACAAGTTATGGCTCTCGCGCGAGCCTTCCGCCGCGGAGGTTTTGGCGCGCATCCCCAAAGACATATCCCGCTATAAAGAATATGTATTCTGCGGATTCGGCGAACCGACCATGCGCCTGCCTGTCCTTTGCGAAATCGGAAAGCAGCTGAAAGCGCGGGGGGCGACGGTGCGCCTCAATACCAACGGTACGGGAAGCATGTTTGCTAAGCGCGACATTTCCTTAGACCTTGCCGAGGCGGTGGATAAGATCAACGTCAGCCTCAACGAAGCGAGCGCAGAAGCATATGTGCAGCTGTGCAGACCCGCATACGGCGAAGCGGCTTTTTTCGGCTTGCAGGAATTTGCGAAATGCTGCGTCGCGCGCGGGATCGACGTATGGTTTTCGGTCGTGGACATCATCGGCGAAGAAAAGATCGCAAAATGCCGCGAGATCGCGAGTAGCTGCGGCGTTACTCTGCGCGTACGCCCGTACATCGCGGACAGCCAATAAAAAGTCGCGATCATTCTGCGCAATGAGAAAACCGCATACGCATTTTTTTGCGCATACGGTTTTCCTTTCTCATTTGTGCGGGATCTTCTCCCGTGTGAAACGTCACGATCACGGCAAACGCATTTCTTTTCGTTCGCTCCCGTTTCGTTTCTGCAATCAGTTTGTGCGCTATGGCGCGTTCTATGCAACCATTAGACAGGGAATTTATGGAAAACAGCATCAAAGACATCCTTGCCCGAAACGGCTTTTCTTTTAAAAAACAGTTCGGGCAGAACTTCATTACCGATACAAATCTTTTAAAGAGCATCGTCGCACTGTCAGGCGCGGACAAAACCGCGAACGTTTTGGAGATCGGTTGCGGCGCGGGTACGCTTACGCGCGAACTCGCAAGCGCCGCGAAGCGGGTGATCGCCTACGAGATCGACACGAAATTGCAGCCTGTGCTCGCCGAAACGCTGGCAGGCATTGACAATGCGGAAGTCGTGTTCCGTGATTTTTTGAAAGCCGATCTTGCCGAAATCGAAGAAGAACTCGGCGAATACATCGTTGTGGCAAACCTGCCCTATTATATCACGACGCCTCTCGTGATGCGCTTTGTCGAGGAGGCGAAAAAAGTGCGCGCGCTCGTGATCATGGTGCAGGACGACGTTGCAAAGCGCTTCTGCGCCGCGCCGAACACGCCCGAATACGGCGCCGTCACGGCGGCGATCGCGCGAAGGGCAAGCGCCGAAACCGTGAAATTCGTACCGCGGCGCATGTTCTATCCCGTACCAAACGTGGACAGCGCCGTTGTCAAACTTACCTTCGAAGAAGGGCGCATCCCCGTAAAGAGCGAAAAGTGCTATCGCGATACGGTGCGCGCCGCCTTTTTGTCCCGCCGCAAAACGCTGGAAAACAACCTCGTCAACTCCTTTTCCTTTTCGCGCGCACAAGCGCAGGACATCTTGCAACAGGCAAACATCCCCGAAAAAGCGCGCGGCGAAACGCTTTCCCCTGTGCAGCTTGCCGCCCTGTCCGATATTATTTTTGAAGCCAAAAACACAAACGCAAATTAGTTTTATAATAATCATCCACGTGCAAAGCACGTGGTTTTTATTTTTCGGGCAATTAGCCCTAATATTACCAGCGGCGCGCAAGCCGCGCTTATGACGACCTGGCAGTCATGCGATTGTTACTTGCTACCCGTAAACGGGCCTTTCTTGTGCTTAATTTCCTTCACCTATGGCTTTGCCCCTCTTTCATTTTTTTCCTTATTTTTTTACTTTCCTGTTTACTTTTCTATCCTTGCTTTTTCTTCTTTTTTTGCTTTTTTCTTATTCCATTCTCTTCTGCTCTTTTTTTTGTTCATCGGCAAAGCCTCTCTTGAACCCGCGGACTATCCGCGGGTTTTAATTTACAAAAAAGCGCGCGGTCTTAAACAGACCACGCACCAAAGATTTCTTTGATTGGACTTACGTCTGTGCCCGACACGGCACGCTTTATTTTTCATGAATTATTATAACTCTTTATTTCAAAATTGTCAAATTGCCTGAAGCCTTCTAAAAACGTACGAGCCGCTTTCCCGTCCATTTATGCACGCGGATGCGCACCACCGTCGTGATCGCGAGCGCGCGCGGCGCGAATGTCTCGTCCGAAAATATTTCGTCCGTATAGTGTGCCATCAAAACTTTCAGCCCGTGCAGGCGCTCTCTTTCGTCGGTCACGATCTCGGCGATGCCTTCGCCGCACACGCTCTCATAATCGGTCGTATATCCGCAGGGAGCAACGCCCTTGTTGAACACGCGTATCTGACGGTGAGCACAAAACCCTACCAGCGCATCCGCGCGCAAAAGGCCGAGCTTTGTTCCCTCAGCGGCACAATGAAAATACAGGACCAGCCCGTCCTCTTTCAGTTCCGCGCCGAAATTGAGCGGCACGAGATAGGGCGCACTGTCCGTGCGAAGAGCAAGAGTCATGCTTTCGCAGCGAAGAAGTGCCGCGAATTTTTCCTGTTCGTTTGCGATCTCGCGTTCTGCTTTGCGCATATCAGCACCCCTGTGCCGCAATGCGCTTTTTATAATCTTCGATCGCCGCTTTGATCGCCTGTTCGGCAAGCACGGAGCAATGGATCTTTTGAGGAGGAAGCCCGCCGAGTACATCGATCACCTTCTTGTTGGTCACTTCCAGCGCCTCATCGACCGTCATGCCGCGGATCATTTCCGTCGCCGTCGAAGACGTCGCGATCGCCGCCGCACAGCCAAATGTCTTAAATTTTGCGTCCGTGATCACACCGTCATCCACTTTGATAAACACCTGCATAATATCGCCGCATGCCTCGCTCCCGATCATGCCCATGCCGTCGTAATTTTCGATCTCCCCCACATTTTTTGGGTTCTGGAATGCCTCCATCACTTTTTCGGTATACATATCTTTCCTCCGTCAATACACTTCATTTTTCAGATCTTTGGGAAAGAGCGGCGAAAGCGCGCGCAATTTCACGATGATCTCTTTCAGTTTGTCCACCGCATAATCCGCCTCTTGGATGGTATTCTCCTTCCCGAACGAAAAACGGATGGAACCGTGCGCAAGCCCTTCGGGCAAGCCCATCGCGAGCAAAACATGGCTGGGTTCGAGCGAACCGGACGAACACGCCGAACCGCTGGAAACGGCAATACCCGCAAGGTCGAGACTGAACAACAGCGATTCTCCCTCCACATAGCGGAAGGAAAAATTCGCATTGTTCGGAAGCCGATCTTTCGGATGCCCGTTGAGCTTTAC
Source organism: uncultured Eubacteriales bacterium (assembly GCA_902465495.1). Classification (GTDB taxonomy): domain Bacteria; phylum Bacillota; class Clostridia; order Christensenellales; family Borkfalkiaceae; genus Borkfalkia. The sequence continues at coordinate 29,239 of CABQND010000012.1, read as the reverse complement.
ATACGGGATCTCGTTGAGCACGCGGGCAATAAAATGATCGCGAACGGACGCAACGTATGCGGCATTTTGCGACAGATCCGCCGTTGCAAGCCGCAAAGCCTCCGCAAGCCCGACGATCCCCGGGACATTTGTCGTACCCCCGCGCATGCTGCGCTCCTGGTGTCCGCCCGTGATGATTTTGCCGATGCGTTTTCCCGAACGCACATACAAAACACCCACGCCCTTCGGGCCGTAAAATTTATGCCCCGAAAAGGAAAGCATGTCGACGGCGGGCTCGTTCACGTTCAAAGGAATCGCGCCGGCCGCCTGCACCGCGTCCGTAAAAAATACAATGCCGCGCTCCTTCGCGAGAGCGGAAATCTCCGCGATGGATTGAATCGTGCCCACTTCGTTGTTCGCCGTCATCACGCCGATGAAGGTAGTATCGGGACGGATCGCCCCTTCGAGCTTTGCAATGTCCACCCTGCCGAACTCGTCCACCGCCGCAAAAGTAACCTCAAAACCCTCTTTTTCCAGCTCTTTTGCGGTCGTGATCATTGCAGGATGCTCCACAGCGCTCACGATCAGGTGTTTCCCCTTTTGTGCGTTCGCGTGTGCCGCGCCGCGGATCGCCCAGTTGTCCGACTCCGTTCCGCCCGACGTGAAATAAATTTCACTTGGCTTAGCACCGATGAGCGACGCGACCGTGTCGCGCGCCTCGTCCACGGCGCAAACGCTCCGTCTGCCGAATGCGTGCTGGGAATTGGGATTTCCGAAATTGTCCGTAAAATACGGCAACATCTTTTCAAGGACCTGCGGATCGACCGGCGTCGTCGCCGCGTGGTCAAAATATATGTTCTTCATACAATACACTCTCTTTTTTAAATTTTAACAAACTTTTTGCACACCATACCATATCGATCTTATACGGCGCGGCAGCCATTTGTATCCTCGCGCGGGCGGCACACGCGCACTTCACAGTTTTCATCAAGCACCGATTGCAAAGTCATTGAATCGAGCACCTCGTTGATCCCCGCATACAGCTTGCGCCAGACCTCGCCTGTCGCACAGCGCTCACACCCCGACGTGATACAATCCGCGATCTCCATATTGTCTTCCAGCGCGCGAGCTACGTCGCCGATCGTGATCTTTGACGGTTCCCGCGTCAGCTTATATCCGCCCGAAACCCCGCGCTCTGCCGCAACAATGCCTTGCCCTGCAAGCATGCGCATGATCTTTTCGATATACTTGCCCGATACGGCGATCTCCTTTTCCAGCGCCGACGCACTCACACAGCGCTGCGGATAATTCTGCGCCAGAATAAAACACGCTTTCAACCCATATTGCGACTTTGACGATAACCGCATACCCTTTTCTCCTTCGGCTCGCGCCTTTTCTTAATTGCAACCAAATTAGTTGCATTTATTGTAGCGTAAAATCAAAGCTCTGTCAATCATTTTTAAACAAAAATCTTTCACGGTAAAAAATTAAGGCGCGGGACCGATAAGTCCCGCGCCTGTTTGTACTGTACAATGAACACTCATTGCCCTTTTGTCCAGTCCGAAAAGACACAGCCGCAATAATTTTGACGGTATAAATGATATTCTTTGGCGAGCTCCACCGAACGAAGATACCCGTTTTGTTTTTTAAAATCGGAATACAGCCATTGTACGCCGTATTCTTTTTCAAAACGTTCGCCGATTTCGTTGATCCACTGTGCATTTTTATGCGGGCTGACGGAGAGCGTTGTACAGAAAAAAGCAAAGCCCTTTTCTGCGGCAATGCGAGCAGTTTCGGCAAGGCGCAGTTCATAACAGCGATAACAGCGCGCACCGCCCTCCTTTTCCCCCTCCAATCCTTTTGCCGCCGCAAAAAATTCGGCAGGATCATAATCACAGTCAAGAAACTCCGCCCAGCCCGTTTCCCGCAACAAACGGATCTGTTCACCCTTGCGCTTTTCATATTCCGAACGGTCGGTGATGTTCGGATTATAATACAGGACGGTCACGGCAAATTTTTCTTTCAGCGTTTCCAGACATCGGGAAGAACACGGACCGCAGCAGCTGTGCAGCAAGAGCCGCGTGCCCGCAGGCACTTTGTCCATTATCTCCAACATCTTTTTGTTCATATCGCATTTGTTCATGTGCCCATTGTAACACGTTTTTTAAAAAAATGCAATTCGATTTCCTTTACAGCGTTAATACACTGCGTTTTAACGCACTTCGCTGATCCAAGCAGGCAAAACCGGCGCTTCGCCCGTTGCAGGCGCGTCCAGCCATGCTTCGTACCAAACAGAAAGCTCCGAACGCTGTTCTTCGGTCAATTTATCATACCATAGCGCACCTCGATTGACGATCGGGAAACATTCCGATTCTCTTTGCTTTCGCAAACTGTCCGCTTTGATCTGTTCAAGCTCCTCTTCCGTATAGGAAATATACACCTGAATGTCTTCGTATTCGTCCCACGCCTCTTTTGCGGGCTGATATGGTACGTCTATGACTTCCATATATTCTTTTCCGCCGTTCGGGTACTCATGCAGTAGTTCTTCATGTTTTTGTTCCTGCACTTCTTCCTGCGCATCATGGTGTGCGATCAACAACTTATCCGCCTGCAAATATCCTTTTTCAAGATCGGGATCTGTAATTTCTTTTGCTTTTGTTTCGTCAAAAATACGCATTATGCTGTCCTCCTCCACATCCAAACCGCTCTGTATGGCGGCATGTTGTTGTGCGGCGTATCATCCCCCACACTGCTTGTATACGGTTGCGGGTTTGTTAAAATAGCCAAATTTCCCGTTGAACTTGCCCATGCGTGCGTAAGTGCGTTTGATGTCGCTGCGTCTACCCATTTCATCCTAACGCCTGTTGAATGGTCATGCGACGGAATTTCGGCTGTTGTAAGCTGGTGAAATTCTTCGCCTCCTTCTGTACCGACAGTATAATTTGAACCTGCACCAATTAAAAATTTATCATAAATTCTTGTCCATGAGCCGCCAAGAACAGATGCCGGACTGCTTCCACCCGTATCGTAATTATAAACAATTGTCCCGATCGGATAGACAAGATCAAGCAAATCCGTTTTCTTTACATACGTGGAGGCAATTTCGTTTCCTTGCCCGTCATCCGATGCTTTGGTTGCGGATTTAACTGTTATGCCATCGCTTTCAAAAATTGAAGCGATCTGTTTGCCTGCGATGCTTGTCGTAACATTTCCCGCCGCTGTTGCGGTTTGAGCGCTCTGTGCCGATACTGCACTTTGAGCCGATTCCGCCGTTTCAGCGCTTGTTGAAGTTTCGGCATGTGTCGCCGTATCGGCACGTGCGGCAGTTTCAGCATTTACGGCAGTATCTGCCTTGGTCGCTGAATCAGCCACCAAGGCCGCGCCTACTTTTTGTTTTCCGCTAATTACATCTGCAAAGGCCGATCGGGTGACATAATCCCCGCCGGTGATCTCTTCCACCTTAGACAGCGCTTCCTGCGCCAGTCTCGCCGATTCTTGCGCAGAAGAAGCACTCGTTTGCGCCGCAGATGCGCTCTCTGAAGCAGAAGACGCACTTGCACTTGCGGCTTCTGCATTTATCTGAGCAGAAGACGCGTTACCTTGAACGGAAGAAGCCGCATTTTGAGCATTTTCCGCACTTTGCCGTGCAGTCTCTGCCATAGCCGCGGCAGAAGATGCATAAGCAGAAGCGTTTTCCTCGACAGTATACAGATTATCTAAACGTACCGCCTCCGACCAGCTGTCAGCGGCAAGCGTCCCTTCTGCATCGTACGGAGCAGTATCATTGTTTTCGCGCAAAGATCGTACGATTGCTCCGCGCTCACCTGCGTCTGCAACAAAAGCGAGCTCATTCGCACCATAGGTTCGCGCAGAATTATAAGCATACATTGCCCGTGCCGCATAATATCCGCTATGCAGATCGGAAGAAATTGCCGCCACGGCCTCTACAATTTCCGTATAGGCCTCATCCGAAGGCGCCTCGGGCAATTCACGCCGCACGCCCCGCTCAACCGTAAACTGCACCGCCGAAGTCGCTACTCCGCTTGCATTACAATAAAACTGAACAGTTACCGTTCCAAAATCCGCAGTGACCGCGGTAGGTAAAAGCAAGCTCCAACCATACATCTGCATTCCCTGTCCGTCCGTCACACCGTCTAAAGTCCCCTCGAAATTGAGAAGATAGGGCCTCGTTGAGGCCCCGCTCGGCAAACGGAAGGACGCGGAAATCGTTTCACTCTGCGCAAAAGGTGCTACCAGATAGATTCGGATACCTTCCGCAGAGCCCTGAAACACGCGCTCGGGCACGCAGCGCGCCACCGCGCCCGAAGCGTCTGCAAAATAAATCATTTCAGTCCTCCCCGAAAATATATGTAAAAAGCGGCCGCCGCGGCGTCCGCTTTTTCGTAACTTTATTATATACTGCCAAAACGGCATTCGCAAAGGTTGCCGACATCTTTTTGTCCGCACTTTTTGACTGCAAAAAACGGGCGAACCGCTATTGGCTCACCCGTTTATCATTTTTTTGAAAATCCTGTATTTATTCAGTACGCAACGCTACCACAGGATCGCGTTTTGCAGCTGCTGACGCAGGGACCAATCCGGAAATCAGCGTCAGTACAATACTGATCACAACCATGATCAGAGCGCCCAACACAGGAAGAGCCGCCAGCCCTGAAATTCCTGTTAACGGAGTCAAAATCAAGTTGATAATTACCTGCAAAATGTAAGCGATCCCAACCCCGATCAATCCGGAACAGAGTCCGATGATAAACGTTTCGGCATTGAAAACGTGTTTAATATCCTTTTTCCGTGCACCGATCGAGCGCAAAATCCCGATTTCCTTGGTCCGCTCGACCACCGAAACGTATGTGATTACCCCGATCATGACCGTCGAAACTATAAGGGATATACCCGTAAACGCAATCAGAACATATGTGATCGCATCTAATATTGTCTGGACCATTCCCATCAGGATACCCACTGTATCCGTATAAGAAACTTCTGTTGGTCCGTCATATCCTGTATATTCGCCGTTCGCTTCAAAATAAGCCGTACGCGCCTCTTCCACCGCACTGTTCCAATCATCTAAGTATGCCAGCATTTTTTCTTTTGTATCAAAATCACGGGCATAAATGGAGAGGGAATTTGGCGTATTGTCCCCGCCGAGCGAACGAACGACCGATTCGACCGAAGTATATCCACCATCCGAACTTGTACCGAACACGGGCGTGATCTGTAACTTTGAAGGGTCTTGCTGTCCGAGCAAATAATTCGAAATTGAGATCGTTCCGGCTGTCGTCGAGATCGAAACATTTTCGGTTTCATTCAAATAACGCACAATGGCTGATTGCATATTTACTGCAATATAGTCCTGTATCAACTTTTCCGTAAGATTCAATCCGGATTCCAAACAACCGTATGTCAATCCGTCTTTAAGCCGCAAAAGCCCGACCACTTCAATTTCGATCCCGTCTTCCGAAGAAACCGGCGTATCCGAAGCCTCTTTATAGCCTTGGTACATAAATTCATATCCGGGAACAGAAGACGATTTATATAACGCATCATTATAATACAATGTATACGTATGCCCGATAACGCCCTCTATTACTTCTCCGTTTTCGTCTGTCGTATCATAAAACGGAAAACTTATAACATCGTCGCCCTCCGAACCGTCCTGTGCATTTAGAAACAAATCAAGAAAATCCTGTTCGTTCAAAAATCCCAGCTGTGCAAGCGTAAGATCGGTCATATCATTTTCATCGCCGATCACAAGCACCGCTTGATTCGCCGCAGAAGGAAACTCCCCGATCAAATCATACTGTTTCAGCACATATTCCCCGTAACTTTCATCGGAAAAGTCGGAAGTCCCGGGCATTACATTGACAACATTGGTAAAATAATGCACGAACTGCGTCATTGAAGCATATTCATTTGCCATTTCCGTGAGTATATAGGTGTAATATTCGCGAATCGAACCCAACGACATATGCATTTCGGGAAGCTCTATACCCGTCTGTTCCGAACCGATGGACACATCCGTAAACAGATTGTTCGTAAGGCTTACCCCATATCCGTATACAATAGCATTATACAAGTCTTCGGGCATATTTTCAATATATTGCAAATATGTCATCTGTTCGCCGCCGATATCTGCAACATTTCCGGAACTCAAATCATTGGAAGTCATCATTCCCTGCGCTAATTGTGAAAGAAAAGAATTTACATAAACTTTATCTTCGATCTGATCCAACTTCAAATCATCGCCTTCCCCGCTCATAAAAGTCGTCATTGCCTTCGTCAGATCCAAAGAAGTTTCGGAAATTTCCACAGGGTAATAGGATAGCATATCCTCTTCGGTTTTGGCAATGTAATTCGAAAAACCGCTTGAAAGCGCCAGTACCAAACATACCGAGATAATTCCAATGCTGCCTGCTATGGATGTAACAGCCGTTCTGCCCTTCTTGGTCAAAAGATTCCTGCCCGACAGCAAGAATGCCGTCCAAAAGGACATGCTGGTCTTCTTCTGTTTTTTCTGCTTTTCCTTTTTTAACGTTTTCTCTGATACGTCGTCGTGATTTTCATCCTCTTTATCATTTTCAAAAGGATTTGAATCACCTACAACCAACCCGTCTTTGAGCTCTACGATTCTTGTCGAATAGAGTTTTGCAAGCTCAGGATTGTGCGTCACCATGATCACGAGTCGCTCGCCGGCAATCTCTTTGATCAAATCCATGATCTGCACGCTCGTCTCTGTATCCAACGCCCCCGTCGGTTCGTCCGCAAGCAAAATTTCGGGATTGTTCACAAGCGCACGCGCAATCGCAACACGCTGCATCTGCCCGCCGGAAAGCTGATTGGGCTTTTTATTCAGCTCTTTACCCAGCCCGACGCGCTCCAACGCCTGCGCCGCACGTTTTTTTCGTTCCTGCGGCGACACTCCCGAAAGGGTGAGCGCCAGCTCTACATTTCCCAAAACCGTTTGATGCGGAATAAGGTTGTAGCTCTGAAATACAAATCCGATACTGTGATTGCGATATGCGTCCCAATCCCCGTCATGATAGTCTTTGGTGGATACACCCTTGATCATAAGATCGCCGCTTGTATATTGATCCAAGCCGCCTATAATATTTAAAAGAGTCGTTTTTCCGCATCCGGAAGGTCCCAATATCGACACAAATTCTTTGGCGCGGAAAGATAAAGAGATACCCCTCAACGCATGTACCGACGAATCGGCTACTTTATATTCTTTTGTGATCTCTTTCAGCTGTAAAATTGCTTTTGCCATAAATCACTCCTTATTTTCCCTCCGGCAATGCCGCAAGACAAAAATTTTCTGACTTTGTCATTTCTTGATAAACTTCTCCGCACGCGTCTGCAAAACGGTTCGCTCGTTCAAAAAATTCAATTAGCGCATCCTGTCCCAATCGGTCTTTCAGCTTCTCGAAAAATACACCGACGCGCCCTTTTACTTCTTCACACGTTTTTGCAACGCCTTCACTCAGTTCAAGGTATGCTACCTTCCGATCCCTTTCATCCGTCACACGTCGCACAACTCCCTTTTGCTCTAGTTTGTTCAGCATTTGTGACACAGCAGACCGCGAAACACCTAAGACATCAGACAATTCGCAAGATTTCATACTGCGGCCTTCCTCTTTTGCCGTCGCAATCTCGTTAATTGCCTGTATTTCGGTATAGTTAAATGCAAGTTTCCTGTTTAGGATCCTGATTTCTTCCAGCCGCTTCCCGATCCGGTACACTTCCCGGAAAAATTTATCTGCATTCATGTCTCGCATCTCCCGACATTGATTGTTAAGCACTTAATTATTTATATAATACCCCATATTTTCATAAATGTCAATGATAAAAAAACGCAAACGAAAATTTTCATTTTATTTCACAAAGACATGACAAAACAATCGAATTTGTCAAATTTTAATGCTTTAAAAAAGGATTGCTGCGCTTGTAATTGCGCGGCAATCCTTTACCAGTCCTGTTTTTTCAGCGATTTGCTTTTTACATCGTCATAATAATCAAAATATTTTTCTTTGAAACTCTTACTCTCCGGCAGAAGCTCCTGCATTTCTTTTAAAAGGGCTTGCAACTCTTCGGGCGTAAAATCGGAAAGATCCGCCTCTCCGTCATAGGAAGAAAAAAGCTTATATAATTCTGCTTCTGACATAAATTCCCCTTCTTTTATTTTTTCTCGCGGCGATACAAATACATGCTTGTCCCGTCCGGCGCTGTTCCGATACTGTATTTTTTCAAATACGGCATCAATTTTTCCATCATTTTTTTGAAAGAATTGCAACCGAAATTCTTTGGAATGAAGTCCGAATACTTTTGTTTCATCTCTGAAGAAATCTGCGCAAAAAATGCCTTGCCGTTATTATCGATCAAACGGTCAATGATATTGTGCAAATCGCTCTTTCGCTTGTTATCCAAAATTTCCTGCTCCGGCGGCGGCATCACAGGAAGCTGCTGCGCCTTGTTCTTACCGGCCGACGGTTTCTTTTCCGAAGTTTTAACCTCCTGCCCGCCGTCCAAATAAATAAATTCATTGAACGCATTCACATAACTTTGATTAACGTTGCGTCCCCCCAGTCCGATCACGGTTTTATCGCGCTCGCGCAATTCACGCACAAGACGAGTATAATCGGAATCACCCGCAGCTATACAGAATACGTCTACGTCTTTTTCAAAAAGAATAATGAGCGCCTGAATGATCAGTGCAATATCTGTGGTATTCTTACGTGCCTGCACCTCAAATTGTTGCTCGGCCGTCATGGAATACCGGTTGACCTCTTCCTTCCAGCCCTTGACTGAGGATTTGGACCAGTCAGCAAAAATACGTTTGACAAGAATATTGCCATAATTGGACGCTTCATCAAAAATTTGTTTCGCACCGCTGGCAGGTACGTTTTCCGCATCAATGAGCACCGCAACATTGCTGATCTTTTCCATAATCCCCCTTCTCCAAACAGTTTTGTTTCAATTTTAACAGTTTGTAATCATTATAAACCTTTAACAGGAGGCTGTCAAGCCCACGCGTGAAGGAAAAGGCGAAAGCAGATGTGCCATGACGCAAAGCCAATGATCAAATCAAAAAAATTTACAAAAATTTTAATTTAGGGGCAAAAATGATTGAAAAAATTTTAGAATTGCTATATACTATTAGAGCATTCAGTGCGAAAAGAATTTGGGGATGTAGCTCACCCGGTAGAGCGATACGTTCGCAACGTATAGGTAGTCAGTTCGAGTCTGATCATCTCCACCAACCTAACACGCGTCCAAAACCTTGTAAATCATGGGTTTTGGACGCTGTTTTCCATTTTCGGGCAAAAATCGCTGAATCGTCAGGCTCAATTCGGGCAACGAACAGGCGTTTTTGCCCCCTTTTTCATCGCTTACAATGCCTTTACGCGTTAGTTGACACGGAGATTCGGACACTTTCAGACCGTTCTCCTCGTACCGAAAAAGGCAAATGCTTATCGTCAAGGTATCAAGTCTGCGCCCGTTTTTCGCAAAAAGTGCTCCAAACGCTGAAAACTAAGGCATAATTCGAGCTGAATTTCACAGGGGCAACGCGCACGGACAGCCTATATGTAACCGCCGAAATCATCGTCGATACAAACACATAAGCTACCCCATCGAGTTGTCATGTCTCCACCAAGCTTGTTCAAAAAAGTTGGGGACATTGGGGATAATGGGGCATTAGGGAGAGCATAGCAATAGCTTTGCCGAGCCTGAACAGGCGAGGCTTAATAACAGCCCCACGCCCGCCTATTGCGGGGAAAATGGGGAAGTTGGGGAGCGAACGGCAGTGAGTTCATCCACTTCACCACAAATCGTGGGGAAGCGGGGAACAAACAGCGAGCCGCCCAACTTCCCCACGTTAGCAATTACCCCAAAGTCCCCAAAATCCCCATGATTTTCGGGCAAGGAAGGGCTATAAAGACCTGCCCCGCGAGGGGCTGATAAATGAACTTCTTTTCAAACAGTATTCAAGTATCGGGGGCGGGCGGGATAGCCTCAATCTCCCCCAACAAGCATTGCGCACGGTATTCTTTGCCGTGCGCTTTTTCTATTTTCATTCATAAAGGAGAATCAACTATGAAACAAACAACAAACATCTACTTTCTTGTGGATTGCTCTTGCGCATTTGGCGGAGAATCTTCACAAATAGCACAGAAAGCGATCGTCAAGGCGCAAAGGGCTTTGCATTGCACGCGCTTCCCGACAGAGGTCAGTATGCACTTAATAGGCTATAACGAGCGGGCAATGTTCCTCAATGCGTTCGGGAACTTCCCCACAGCAGGAAAGCCCGTTCTGAAAGAGGGCTTGCAAATGCTGAAAGCGGTTATAGGCTATCAAAGAAAATACGCATCTCGGCAAACGCGCTCGGTCTTCTTTCTCTATACTTCGGGCAAAGCGTCGGGCAGTTGGGTAAAAGCATTGCAAGAACTGTATTCCTGCCCTGAATTCGCAAAGGGATTGCGCTATGTGATAACGCCGCAACCATGCTTGGAGAAAGGGCAGGAACTCTATCTGAACTTTGCAGACTTCCCCGAACGGGTGTTGCCCTATTTCTCGGAGAATCGGCTGTGTTCTCTTATCCAAACAATCACAATCAATCGCTAAATCATTAAAAGGCTTGCAAAAAATCCCTTGATTTGCTATAATGAAAATGCTCCACAACTGAATAATCCAACTAATAGGTTACATCGGCATAGGTGTACCCTCTTTTTCCTATTAGTTGGAAGTTGTGGAGCAGACAATTAAGGGGTGCAATTCTATGTGGGCGTTCCTTAATTGGGACGCTCTTTTTTCATTTTCAGAGAAAAAATCAAAGAAGGAGAAAAAACGATGTCAAAAAGGAAACTCGGACTGTTGGTGCTGCTCTGTATGCTCTGCATAAGCATGACAATGCTCTTTGTCGCTTGCGGAACACAGGGAGAACAAGGAGAGAAGGGCGAACAGGGCGAAGCAGGAAAAGACGGCATAAGCATTGTTTCCGTCGAAAAGGTTGATTCGGAAGGGTTGACGGATACATATAAAATCACTTATTCGGACGGAAACAGCACCACCTTTACCGTAACCAACGGCAAAGACGGTGCAGACGGCTCTGACGGAGAAGACGGAACAAGCATTACCGATGTTGACGTGAATGACGCAGGCGAACTCGTTATCTATTTAGACGGCGAGCCTGTCAATCTCGGAAAAATCATCGGAGAAAACGGACAAGACGGAGAAGACGGTAAAGACGGCGCGAATGGCGTCGGAATCGAAGGAGCAACGATTGACGAAAACGGCAACCTCATTCTGTCGCTCTCCAACGATACCGAAATAAACGTCGGCAAGGTCAAAGGCGAAGACGGGCAAGACGGAGCGGACGGCAAAGACGGTATCAGCATAACGGGCGTAAAAATCGAGGACGGCGAACTCATTATCGCCTTTTCAGACGGCAATTCGAGCAATCTCGGCAATATCATCGGTGCTGACGGAAAAGACGGTACAGACGGCAAAGACGGCGTTGGAATCGAACGAATCGAGTTGGACGAAGAATACAACCTTACCATTTATCTGACCGAAGGCGAACCGATCTCGCTCGGCTGTATCCGTGGAGAAAAGGGAGAAAACGGCGCGGACGGCAAATCTGCCTATGAACTCTACAAAGAAAAATTCGGCTACGAAGGCACAGAGGAACAATGGCTCATTGACCTTGCAAACGGAAATCTTGCCGTTGTGGAAACGCACACGGTAACATTCGACGCGCAGGGCGGCTCTCCCGTACCCGAAGCACAAGAAATTCGGCATGGCGAAAAACTTACTCGTCCCGACGATCCGACGCTGGAAGGCTTTGTGTTCGACGGTTGGTATTATCAATGCGAAAAATGGTCGTTTGTCGGCTTTGTCGTAACCGAAGACATGACGCTCACGGCACAATGGAGCGAGGCTGACAGCGGCTGTGAAGTAACCTATGCGAACGGATTCGATATGGACAATTCTGGTGAGATACCCGTTTTATCGAAAACCGTTTCCAACGCAACAGATAACTACGATATGGCACAAGACATACAAGTGAGCAAAAATTGCACTTGGAGTTTGTATGCCGACTACAACGGAGAACAGGAATACGTCCTCAAATCTATGCCACTCGAAACGGGCGAAAATACTGCCTATCTCGTTGTTTTCCACTCGGATGGGCTTCGTCAAACACGCTATCTCGTATCAATCTATCGGCAGCATATCCGCTCCTATACATTCATGAATGGCGAAGAAGAATACAGCAAAGGCACGATTGAAGAAAATTCAACGCTGAACGCACCCACCGAAGCTCCCCAAAAAGATTACTATGATTTTTCGCATTGGGAAGTAAACGGCGAGGAAGTGTCCTTCCCTTACATCGTTAAGAATGATACTGTTTTTACGGCAGTATTTACTCCGACGGTCTATTTAATTACATATGAACTTAATGGCGGAGAATCAGCAGATAACCCTGCAACATTCACCATTGAAACGGAAACGTTCAATCTCAATGCCCCTTCTCGCGCAGGTTACACATTTGCGGGGTGGTTTAACAATTCCGAATTTTCGGGAGAACCGATAACGCAAATCGCGCTCGGCTCACATGGAAACATGACTCTGTGGGCAAAGTGGCAAGCGAATGAAAACACTCTGCATTTTGACGGCAATGGAGCAACGAACGGCTCAATGGACGATATGACGATTGCCACCGACGCAAGCGCAACTCTCACGGAAAACGCGTTTGAACGAACAGGCTATACTTTTGAGGGGTGGTCAACGAGTGCTGGCGGCGAAGTTGAGTATGAGAATGGTTCACAATATACAATGGGAACGGAAAGCGATTATACTCTTTATGCCGTATGGAAACCCCTTGAATACACGATTACCTACGAACTCAACGGAGGCGAGGCAACAGGAGAAAATCCGACGTCCTTTACAACTGATCAGTTACCACTTACCTTACATTTGGAAAATGCATATAAAAAAGACTATTCGTTCATAGGTTGGTATGCAACGAAAGAATTTACGGGCGACGTTGTAACACAGATAACAGAGGTCGGCAACCTAACTCTCTATGCTCGCTTTGAATACGGTACAGAAGGACTCATTTTTGAAAACAATGGGAACGGCTACACTCTTACAAGCTATGAAGGGAAAGAAACAGATGTTATTGTTCCCGAAACATGGCTATCAGAGAGTGTTTCAAAGATATTAACGCCTTTCAAGGGGCAGAATCTTACCTCTTTGGTGCTTCCCTATTTAGGCAATGCTCCCGAAAATGCACAATATACTCATCTCGGCTATGTATTCGGTGGGCAATCAGCAACGAACAATAGCACCTATGTCCCTAATACTTTGAAAAGCGTTACAGTTTTAAGAGGAATAACTCTTTCAAATGAAGCGTTTTATGATTGTGGCAGTTTGACGGAAATTATATTGCCAAACGAGCTTACATCCATTGGTGAAGCGGCTTTTCAAAACTGCATCTCTTTGACTGAAATCATCCTCCCCGAATTATTACAAAGAATCGGAGAAAATGCATTCAATGGTTGTTCAAATCTATTGGAAATATACATTCCAGAAAATGTTTCGGAAATTGGAATCGGCGTTTTCAGCGATTGCTCCAAATTACAGTCGATAGAAGTTCAAGCAGATAATATCGCCTATAAAGCCGAAACAAACACTTTGATTGAAATAGAAACCAACAAGTTGATTGCTGGATGCTTTAACAGCATTATTCCGAACTATGTAACCGCTATCGAACAATATGCATTCTATGGCGCAGATGCTTTGATTAAAATAGTTATTCCCGATAGCGTTACTACTATCGAAGATCGTGCTTTTTATGGATGCAGTGGGCTGACAAGCATTACTTTTGGAGATAATAGTCAACTCATCACAATAGGAGATGCAGCGTTCCAAAATTGTAGTCGCCTAATTAGTATTAATATACCGAGTAGCGTTACCTCTATCGGGACTGTTTCATTTAAAAATTGTAGCAACCTTGAAAGCGTTATTTTTGGAAAAAATAGTCAATTAATTTTCCACGGAACCTCAGGTGGTGGAGACGCGTTTAATGGTTGTATCAATTTAAAGAGCATCGTGATTCCTATTGGAGTAACTTTTATAGGAACGGGTGTGTTTGACAGATGATACAATATTGAATCCGTTTTTTATTGCGGAGCAAGTGAAGAGGAATGGGATGAAATCGTAATATCTGTTCATTACAATGGAGATATAGCAAGTGCACCACGCTATTATTATTCCGAAGAAGAACCGATTTTTGAAGGAAACTATTGGCATTATGTGGACGGCGTTCCTACCATTTGGGTAAAGGAACAATAACACGATTCAGCGAACGGGGGCAAAATCTCGTCCATTTTGCCCCTACGTTCTTTGAAAAATAAAAATATGAGGAGTATATTCCATGAATTTGAAAGAGATTCTTGAATTATTGCAAAAACAAAAAGAAGATTTTTTTAAGCAATTAGATATGCTTGAAAAATACAATTCATCAATGGATGAAGCTCAATTACGCACTTCATTCGATATAATCAAGCAATATCAAACCAATATTGAACAACTTTCCCAATGGCTCAATAAGGCTCTTTAAGCATATATTATAACCATGAAAGGAAGCGAAACAAGTGCTTTCTTTTCATGCGCCGAGCGGACGAGGACTCGGATAAAACAAACTACAACAAACTACTATAAAACACAATAAAACAATTCAATAATAACAACTATCGGGGCAGACGCAAATCAAAGCGTCTGCCCTGTTTTCATATATACGTTACATTCAAAAAAGGAGATGATGAACTATAAAGCAATTCAAACGCTTAAACGAAATGGCGAAATACCTCGTCCCAAAAGGGTATCCAAATGAGTTGGTCGAAAAGCTGCTCGGCGCGGCATTCACCGTCGAATCGAGTTTTCACGAAGAAGATGACGCATTCGTTCTGTTAGCGGAAACGGAGAGCGACAAGCAATATGTCAGCCAAAACTACAACATAGCCTATCCCGAATTTACCGAACGCATCGAAACACCGCTCGGCGCATGGGAAAAATCGGTGTTCATATACAACGATTCGGGAGAAGGCATGATATATTTTGCCCCTATCGGGGAAGGAGAAAGCAAGTGATACAGGCAACAACGATGACGGAATTGGAACAGGCATTGTTCCCGAAAGCCATTCCCGACGAGGTCGTGAAAGAACTGCTGTTTGCTATGTTCCGAATCGAGCGGGAGTTCGGGCAAAGCGGGAACGACGATCCGCCCGTGGCGTTCGTACTCGTTGCGGAGAGCGGCGAGGAACATACAATGCTCATGCAGGAGTTCGGCTTGCACGGCAGAGAGCCAGACGACAGCGGCTTGCTCTATGCGGACGCGCACTCGATGTGGCTTTCGTTCGTGTACGCGGACGAGGGCGGCGGCGAAGTCAATCTGTTCGTGCGGCACGCGAGAGAGCGCGAGAATGATACCCACACGGCACGAAACGCCCCTCTGTAATGCGGGCGCATAGGTCGGTACAAACGTGCGCGAGAGCGTACAAAGCGGCACATAAGCGCACGTTTGTATTCGGTACATAGCAAATCAGTACAAAAGGAGATAAAACATTGCAAAACAGATTCGCAAAGGGAACACGCTACAAGACGCAGCGCATAGAAACGGAAATGCCTATGCCGTTACAGGAACTCTTGTGGCAGAGCATAGACGAATGGCAAGCCGAGGGAATGAAACTCGACCGCTTACAGGTGTTCAGATTTGAAAGGATAGCGGACGGACTGTATGCCATACGGCACACGCAGGAACAGCCGAACAGAGCAACCGTTTACTATCTTCCCGACGATATCGGCATTGCCAGCGTAGTCGGGAAAAAGGTATTCGTGATAGACGACGGCGATTACAGCACCATGCTGTTCGCCGATGAATATTAAAAAGGAGGCTTACAACGATGAAAAAAACAACAGCGGCAGTCACGGCAACGCCAACAGCAATACTGCCCGAAGTGAAATCTATCGACCAAAACAGCTTTGCACACATGATCGCAAAAAAATTCAATCTCAAACTGTCTGATGTCGTGGCAGTTATCGTAGAAGAACAAAAACTGACAATGGAGTACGCAAAAATGGGATACCGTATAGTAAAAAAGAATTATCTCACTATCGAAAGCAAGCCCATTGAGGGCAAAAAAGATTGGAAATGCCCGCTCAACGGCAAGACCTACAATATCGCGCCGAGCTTTCGCGTCAGTGTGCGCGTGGGCATAGGATTCAAACGCTATCTTTCGGACAAGAAAATGCCCGACAACTTGTGCCGCTTTGTCAACGGCGCAAACGACAAAAAGTAGCCCGCAGGCTACTTTTTTTTGCTTGTTTCTCGAATCAGTTCCATTGCGTCAAAGAAATCTTCGACTTTCTTTCCGAGCTTCATTGCTTTTAAGTCATTCTCTGTAAAACAATCGGAAAAAGCATCATATCGGAGCAGATTATCTACTGTCGCTTTCGATATATTGTTTTTTTGCACTATCTCGCTATTCTTGCAGAACAGCGGCACGAAAAACCTATCGTTGCAACTGTATTCTCCGCCGTGTTCGGCATACCACTCGCAAAACTCCAAATAGGTCATTTTCAGCTCTTCCGTGTTTCTGCGTGAAGAGCGTTTCGTTACTCGAAAGACTAACTTCTTTTTCCGCGCGAATTCAAACATATCACGAAACAACGTTCGCTCTTGCGCTTCAAAAACATAAATAGGTAAACGGAGATAAAAGATAAGCAGAAACGTCTCGTAATCATATGACTTGCCTTCTTTCTCTTGCTCGGCACGAATTTTTTTGATATTTTCCTCGTACCTCTGATACAAATAATTTTTATTTTTTGTATCGGGTGCAATTGAACCATGTCCCGAATACCCTAACCCCGAAAAATAGGGATCGGACGTTAAAGGTCTTTTGCGCTTTTCAAACTTGTCATTGTAATACCGTTCAAAATATTTTGCCGTTTCGTACAATTCTTCATACTTGTAAGTGACAGACCGCCATATTCCTTTTTTCTGCATGGTATTATACTTTTCTCTATGATGTTCACGCCGTGCTTCCAATCGTTTCATTGTATCCGCTCGCTCTTTCAACTGCGGCAAAAAAAGCTGTTGCGTCTTATCCAGCTTAGCAAGTGTTTTTTCGTTCATAAGGCATTCCCAAACATCAAACCAATGCATATGCAGCCCTCCTGCATTCATTTTAGCACAATCCGAAAAAATGCACAACATTTTTCCGTAGAGTCGTAGGAACAAGACCTTGTAGCACTATTCGCAATGCTTGCGCCGACTTGTCCGCGCAATGGAATCTGCTTTTGCGCCGCTCGCTTTTTGCCGCTGATTCGGCTCTGTTTTTATTCATTATTTATTATTTTGCGTGCGCGCGTTCGGCATTTTTGCATTGTCCGTACAATCGGCATTCCGAGCAAGCATTGCAAGGCTAACGAGGCTCATGGGTAGTGCTAACATTACCTCATGGAGGAATTAAGCCATGACATATCTTTTTGAAGATAAAGCTAACGGCTGTATGAATCGTGTTTTCAAAAACACCATCGAAACGAACATCTGCGCAGGATTTCACGCGGAAAAAATTGTGGAATGCCTTGACAGCAACGACACTCCGCCTCAACTAGTTATTGAAGTAAATGAAAACAATCGCAATTTTAAGAAGTTCAGCATTGATGTTGCCAAAACAAACGATACTCAAACAGTGCTTGCCGAACTTGCGAAGCAAGGTATTGTCCTTACCCCGCAGTGCAAGGGTGACGTATGCAATTACTTGGTAAACGAATTCAATCGTTGCCGCAATAGCCAAATCAAGGAATATCGACACAAACGGCTTGGTTGGTATGACTGTGGCAACGGGCAAAAGGTATTCCTGTATAATACAAACACGATCAACGGCAAGGTCTCGACTTATGCCGATGAGAATTTTGATTTCCGAAACGGCAACAAAGCAGACTATGAAAAATTTCTGCGCGATGTAATCTATCCCGTTCCCACGCTCGCCCTTGCGATGTCGTTCAGCTATTCAGCCGCCGTCGTTTCACTGCTAAGTAAGCAATTCGACCTCGGCACAGTAGTAATCAACCTTTGCGGCGCGTCAAGTACGGGCAAAAGCACCGTTTCACAGCTCATCGGCAGTGCTTTCGCTAACCCGACAATCTCCAACAGCGGTATCGGTCTCGTCCGAACTTTCCACTCAACCCCGACAGCTATGTTCCGCAGTCTGGACGGAATCAACGGTCTACCCATGGTGCTGGACGATAGCACGGCAAACAGCTCCGTTTCAAATGCTTCCTTCCTCTATACGTTGGCAAGCGGCGAAGAAAAAGCGCGTTGCGGCAAAGATCTCTCCGTGAACAACGGCAAGAACGGTTGGAGCGGCGTAATCGTTTTTTCAAGTGAAACACCTATATTGGACTCGATAGAACAATATCAGGGCTTGAAAGCCCGCGTTCTGCAAACACAGGGCATCACTTGGACTCCCGACGCTGAAACGGCTGAAAAAATCAAAGCATTCGTTCAGCAGAATTACGGCTTCACAGGCAGAGAGTTTGCGGACTATTTAGCGACCATTCCGTTTGAAGACCTATGCGAACAATTCGAGAACTCTCGGAAAAAGGTTCACTCTTTCATGAAATTGCGCGACAATCTCTCCGACAGGCTCGAAACAAAGTACACGGCAATATACCTAACTATCACTCTTATGAACAAGTGCTTTCAGCTCACCCTCGATCCCGACGAGCTCATCAAGATTTTACTCGCACCCGAACAAGCAAACGTCATTGAACGCGACATCTCGCAAAAGGCATTGCTCGCAGTCAGTGATTTCATCATCCAGAAGCGCACCCACTTCCGTGAAGTCAAACATGACGGCAATCAGTGGATAACAGAACCACCCGTCGGTGACGATTACGGCACAATCAAGATAGTCCAAAAAAATTGGGACATCTACCTATCTACGAGCATCCTCGAACAGTGCTTAAAAGCTCACGGAATCAACGAGATTGCCACAGTCAAAAAACGCTGGAAAGAGAATAACATTCTGCAAACAGACAAAGACAGATACGATTGCAAACATCTGAAACGGCGTTGCATTCATTTCGTCTTCCCGAAAGGTCTATACGATGAAGTGGATGGCTTTTTGAATGCGATCTATAACAACGCTTACAACAGCGTGAATCAGCAACCAACAATGCAGACAGTCCCCATTGTCCCCATTGTCCCCATTGAATCGACTGAATGGGAAGACTGCGATGAAGACTATTTCGGAGATGTTGACTGATGAGCGCTATTCACATCAAGCGCAGTGACCTTCTGGCGAAGAAGGGGCGGATCGTTTCGCCCCTTTTCCGTGCAGACAACCTGCCGAACAAACAAATCGAACGCCTGAACACGAGGCTGTCCGAGATTCTTGCCCAAACAGATACATCACATACAGGAGACAACGACAATGCGAATACTCACTGATAACGAATTACAGCAACTACATACAATGCTCGAACAAAAACGCTTACCCAAGCTCCGCACGGCGATCTATGCGCGAAAAAGCGCCGAAGACGAACGACAGACTTCAATCCCCACACAGATAGAATCCTGCAAAAAAATGATCGCAGAATATGATTTTTTGGAACTGACGCACGTTTTCAAAGAGGACAACGTGAGCGGAATGTTTACCGAGAACCGAAACGAATACCTGCGGATGCTGTCACTCGTCGAGAACAAAGAACTCGACGTTATCGTAGTAATGAAGCTCGACAGGCTCGCCCGCGATCTGTGCGATTCTTCCACGGCTATTAAGCTGCTCAATCTTTACGGTTGCTATCTCATTGCGGGGGACGATGTTTCCGACTCGAATACCCCTGCGGGCGAATTCATGCGGAACATTCTTCTCGCGCAAAATCAATTCCATGCACGGCGCGTAGCAAGCGATGTTATGGCAACCGAATGCAACAACGCAAGGAACGGCTACACGGCAGGAGGCATTCCGCCCTACGGTTTGAAGGTTATCGGCAAAAGGTTTGAAATCGACGAGAATGAAGCCCCCGCCATTCGAATCATGTTCGACCGCTTCGCCAAAGGATATAGCTATAAGCAAATCATCGACGAATTGACAGACCTCGGCTTCCATACCCGCGCAGGCAACCGTTTCAGCTATTCGACGGTTTATTCTTTGCTCCGCAACGACAAATATTACGGAACTTTCGTTTATAACCGCAAAGGCGGAAAACGGAAGAAAAAGAGAGTCCTGATAGAGCATTTCGATGAAGTGCGCAACTCCGATGCAATTCCGCCAATCATATCGAAAGAATTGTTCGATGAAGTGCAAGAAAAGTTGGACGGACGGCAAACAAACAGCCGTCCGCGTCAAAACGTGACCGACTTTGTTTTGACGGGCTTGCTATTCTGCAAAGAATGCGGCGGCTCGATGAGCGGTGCAACCAACACAGGCGGACGCAACAGCCAAAAATATAGGCGCTATCAGTGCCTCAACCATACAGGCAGGCGTGGAAAGACTTGCAAAACCAAGCCTATCCGCGCCGAATACATCGAAAGCGCCATTAAAGAGATTCTGACTGCAAGCATCAACGAACATCTTGCGAGCAAAGCTAATCTGTCCGCAGTGTTTGCAGACAGAGTACGCGAATTGCGTGAGAAAGCAAACATTTTATCGCGCCATGTCTGCGACCTTGAAAACAGAATCAACAACTTTCTCGATAAGGCGGCAAACCCCGCAACATCGCCAGCCATAGCACAGCGATATGAACGGCAAACGGAAGAATACCTTGCAGAACAGGAACGGAAAAAAGATGCAATCAATGCACTGAACAAGCAACTCAAACAATTCAACGATATGGTAGATTGCTTTGCTGAACGCAGTAGAATACTTACCCCCGAAGAAATCTTCACTTCCAATGAGATTACACGGGAAATCTTTCAAACTTTTATCAAACGCATCATTATCGACGATACAAATGACGATATAGAGATTATTTTCAATGACTGAATAAAGCCTCATAGCTCTTTCACGGGCTATGGGGCTCTCTCTTTTTTGTCATATATTATAACTATGAGAGAGTGCTTTCCGCCAAAGCATTCTCTCATATTTTTACAGGAGGTAAAACAAAAATGGCAATCGCTTCGGCTGTGGCATACGCACGCTTTTCATCGGATAAACAGCAGGAATCGAGTATAACAGTTCAGCTCGCCGCTATCCGAAAATTTTGCGCAAGCCACAACATTCAACTCATTCACGAATATGTTGACGAAGCCCAAACAGGCACGAACGACAGGAGAAAGCAATTCCAACAAATGATACAGGATGCCGCCGCAAAGGAATTCAAGTTCGTAATTGTTCATCGTATGGACAGATGGGCAAGAAACGTTGACGACGCTCGGTACTACAAAAAACTGCTCGCTAAATTCGGTGTCAAAATGATAAGTGCGCTGGAAGAATTCGATGAAACGCCCGAAGGAGAATTTTTTGAACTCATATCTATGGGCATGGCTGAGCTGTACTCAAAAAAGTTGGCTCGTGAAGCCGCCGCTGGAAAAATTGCAAACGCCAAGCTCGGAAAGGTACACGGCGGCACTCCGTTGCTCGGTTACAAAGTCAAAAACAAATACTACGTTATCGACGAAAAAGAAGCACAAGCCGTGCGCATTATCTTTGAAATGACCGTGCAAGGTTACGGATACACAATCATTCGAGACTACTTGAATGCACAAGGTTATCGCCATTCGGACGGCAGGTTGTTCACTGCCCATTTTTACGATATTCTGCGAAACCGCAAATATATTGGCGAGTATGTTTACAATCGCACGATTTGCCGAGATGAATTCGGCAGAAGGAATCACCACAAGCAGAGAGAGCCGAAAGACATCATCCGAATACCGCACGGAATGCCGCAAATCATCGACGAGGACACCTTTTACAAGGTTCAGAATATTCTCGACTCACGGGGACTGCGAGGAGCTCCGAAAAAGGCAGATAACCGAAAATACCTGCTTTCAGGCTTGCTCCGCTGTAAGGAATGCGGCAGGTCTATTTGCGGTGCATACGCTATCACAGAAGATTTACGATACCCCGTTTACCGTTGTGGAGCAAAAGGAAGAACTTGCCCTACAAGAGTAATCAACGCCGAATATCTGGAAAAATATCTGTTTTCCCTATTCTATGATTGTTTGCTACTACCTCAAAACGAAGATCGGCTGAAACAGTTGGTGCAAACCTGCTATACAAAGGCTTTTCGTTCATTACAGCAAGAAAGGCAAACACTCTTACATCAAATGAGGGAAGCGGAAAAGTTTATCCGCGATTATTCCGACAAACTTTCTGCCGATGACTCAAAACAAATCAGCGAATTTATGTCGGGAGAGATTGAGAATCTTGCCGTGCAGGTCAGAGACTTACAGGACAAGTATAGGTTCGTTACGAATGAAATCTCTGCCTTCCCTGAATTCAAGCCAAACGTTATCAAGCGTAATGCAAAAAAGTTTGCCGATATGCTGAAAGACGAACAGTTCTCATCCGTTCAGCAAGCATTCAACAAGCTCATTCATCGTATAGAAATTGATAACGATTGGGTGGAAACAATCATCAACTTCAACGTTCTGCTCGATTCTCATTACCCGATCGTTGCCACCGTGATTGAGAAAAGAGACTATATAGCCCGCCCTGAAAACCACTTCAAGCGCTCGCTCGTATTCTCTACTCTTACAGTTCGGCTTTGAAAACGGTTGACGAATCGCGGCGGGTTTGCTATACTGTTCACGCAAGTTTGTCTAAGTATAAAAACGCGACAACACGGTATAGCGTTTATTTCGGTGGACGCGAGTTCGAACCTAAGCGAGTATAAGCATTCGCAAGAACTCAATAAATGGTAGGAAAAACGGGGATTTTTGGGCAAAATCGGGCGTTTTTCATAGGGTTTTAACCTTTGGAATCGTGCTGGTTTCCGCTCCCCTCATCTCCACCACGCAAAAAGGGTACCCAAACGGGTACCCTTTTTGCGTGGTGCGAGATATTCGCAAGATCCGCGCGCCGTGTTTGTTCGCATAGCGGTTTGTTCCGCGCGCGGGTTCGCGCGAGGGCAAAGCCCGACACGGACAAGAAAGCGCCCTATCGTCACTTTTCATACAAACTTAAACCTTTTCCGTATTCGCTCATATTAACCCATACTTTTTATATATCTTTACGCATCTTTATTTTTGCAATTCAAACATAGGTAACGAAGCGAAAATATTTAATTATATATTGACTTCAATTGAATTTTATGCCATAATATAAACATAAAAATAAAAAATTAGGATATTTTTTATGTTTATTGCTTTGGACAATGCAGGTAATAGAATTTCAGCAGAAAATTCTATTCAGGGAGAAAAATATTTTTGTCCTATTTGCGGGGAACAATTAATAATTAAAGCAATCAAAATAATTTTGAAACCATTTAATTTTCATCAACATAAAATTACGCTTCAGTTCTTTCACATCAACAATAATAAAGTCACATTACATTTAATTTACAAAGCAAAAGCGCAACAGACAGAAATCTGTTGCGCTTTTGCTTTGTAGAATCAGTGTCATTGATTCAATTTATTTTTTGTTTCAAATACAGATGACTGACCGCTGCGAATTGCCGCGATCAGTTGCGCCAAATTTTCGACAGGATACTCCGTTTCCACCCCCGACAAAACAGGTTGCCCTTCCCAATGACAATCGGACCCGCCGATTTTCAAAAGTTTGTATTCGTTTGCCAAATTGTCCGCCAAACGGTTGCACCGATCGTCACGGCACGCATTGCACGTTTCCAACCCCTCCACACAGGACGGAAACAATCGGATATGATCGATATAATCCGCCTCACGGAACGGGTGGGCCTGTATGTTCAGCGCGCCGCTCTCCGCGGTAAATTTCAAATATTCGCGCACCGACAGTTCCAGCAGTTTTGGATGCGCTTTCAGCCATGTTTTGTCCAGACCGTATGTGAGAAAATCGGTACCAAGGTAGGAATATTCGAAGCCGAAAAACACTTTCAGCCCCACCGCATCCCCTTCTTTTTTTACTCTCTCATAGCCGCGGCAAAAAGACTCGATCTGCTCTTCCCATGGAAGAGTTCTATCCACCGTCGTGTTGCCGTTGAGGAAATGATCGGTCACTACGACACCGTCATATCCGCTCTCTTTATACATGCGAACGAGCGTCTTCGCGTCGAGTCGCGAACAGGCGCTCGTATATTTCGTATGGCAATGCGTTTCGTAGCGATACATCTCCCGCCCTCCTTCCTTCGTCAGAATTCGATGTGCTCGAAATTCTTGCGCGAAGATCTGCGGTACAAAATGACTTTTCTGCCGATCACCGCGACACACTCGGCGAACAGCTTTTCGGCGAGATATGCCCCCGCCTCCTTTGCGTCGTCTTCGGCGTTGGTCAGAACGTTGATCTTGATCAATTCCCTCGCTTCGAGCGCTTCCGAAAAGGAACGGATCATATTCTCGCTCAGCCCGCCTTTTCCGTATTGCCCGACAGGTTGCAGGTTCGCCGCAATGCTCTTTAAATGACTTCTCTGTTTGCTTGTCAACATATATACTCCAAAGGTAAAAATATTCTCACGATTTGTTTCGAGCTGACGAAACAAAATAGCGAGGGCATCGCCCTCTGTCACACAAAAATCACAGGCGTCAGGTCGCCGAAAAATTCACAGACCTAATTCTTGAACGCAAATTCCACACCGCCGACGACGACCGTATCGTCTTCCTGCACGCCGCGCGCAAGAAGCGCCTTGATGACGCCTTTGTCTTTGAGAACTTTCTGGAAATACGCCATGGAATCGGGATCGGACAAAACGACGTTGCGTTCGAGCATGTCCACAAGCCCGCCCGTAACATACCAGACGTTCTCCTCTTCGTCCTTGTCGATGAAAAACTCGTTCACGTCTGCGCTCTCATACTCGAACTCGTCCGCAGGGATGGGTTCGGCGGGCGGGAGCGTATCCAGCACCTCGAAGATACCTTCGATCAACTCACGCGTACCCTCTCCCGTCACTGCCGTGATCGGAAACTTTTTGTATTTGCGGCACTTTTTGCGGAATTCTTTCATATTTTCCTCCGCACCGCAGATATCGCATTTATTGAGCGCGACGATCTGCGGAAGCGAAGCAAGTTTTTCGCTGTATTGTTTGAGCTCGGCGTTGATCTGCTTGAAATCCTCATACGGATCGCGCCCCTCGATACCCGAAATGTCGACGACGTGCACGAGCATTCGTGTCCGTTCGATGTGGCGCAGAAAATCGTGCCCGAGCCCCGCACCCGACGCGGCACCCTCGATCAGTCCGGGAATATCCGCCGCAACAAAAGATTTGTCGTAATATTTTACGACCCCGAGATTGGGCGAAAGGGTAGTAAAATGGTAGTTCGCGATCTTAGGCTTTGCCGCCGAGATCTTGGAAAGAAGGGTGCTCTTGCCGACATTCGGAAAACCGATCAGTCCCACGTCGGCGATCACTTTGAGTTCAAGAATGAGCTCGTGCGCCTTCGTTTTTTGTCCTTTCTGCGCAAAATGCGGGGCATGGCGACGCGCCGTTGTAAAACGCACGTTGCCTTTGCCGCCGTTGCCGCCGCGCGCGAGAAGTTTTTTTTCGCCGTCGGTGTACACGTCGCACAAGATCTTCCCTGTCTCCGCATCGCGCACGATCGTGCCGAGCGGTACCGAAAATACGACGTCGGCGCCGCCCTTGCCGAAGCGGTTGTTCGTGCCGCCGCGCTCGCCGTCGCCCGCCGCAAATTTTGCACCGAAACGGAAATCGATAAGATCGTTTTTGTCCTTATCGCCGACGACATAGACGTCGCCGCCCTTGCCGCCGTCGCCGCCGTCCGGTCCGCCGTTGGCAAAGCCCTTGAAACTCTTGAACGAGTTCATGCCGTCGCCGCCGTCGCCCGCTTTGATTGTTATCTTCGCTTTATCCGTAAACAATGAAGCCATACTTCCTCACTTATTGCCTGTTTTACTTATTTATTTCCGAAAAATAATCGCAACATTCCGAAAGAGGGCAATTTGCACAATCGGGTTTTTGCGAATGGCATACCCTGCGCCCGTGCCAAATCAGCCAATGATGTGCTTTGGACCAATCCGCTTGCGGTATCGCCTCTTTCAGCTGTTCTTCGGTTTTCAGCGGATTGTTCGCATGCGCCAGCCCCAAACGGTTGGAAACGCGGAACACGTGCGTATCCACCGCGATCGCATCCTTATCGAACCAGACTGACGAAACGACGTTCGCCGTCTTCTGCCCTACCCCCGCCAAAGATTTGAGCTCTTTGAAACCTTCGGGAACATTCCCGCCGAACTTGTCCACGATATCGCGCGAGGCGGACAGAATATGCGCCGCCTTGCTTTTGTACAAGCCGCAGGAAAATATATATTTTTCGAGTTGCTCTTGCGAGAGAGTGAGCATTGTCTGCGGTGTGTTATGTTCTTTGAATAATTCCGCCGTGACCTTGTTGACACGCTCGTCGGTACACTGCGCCGACAAGATCACCGCAACAAGAAGTTCGTAAGCGGTCGTATATTTCAGCGCCGGCGCGGCGCCCGCGTATACTTCGGATAAAATTTGCAGGGCCTGTGCCCTCTTTTGTGCGTCCATGCCGATATTTTACCACAAAACCCGCCCCATTACAAGGTTTTTCGCCTTCCGCATAAAAAATTTCGGAGACGGCAGAGCATGTAAAACATCAGACGCGGGTCACAATTACGCGCCCATATTTGCTTTCGACGCGGAAATACCCGACCAAAGCGCCGTAGTTCGCGCCCGCAACGATTCGGCGTGTACGCGCCAGATCGAACGCCCCGACGCGCACCGAAATACCGCACCCCACATTTGCCTCGCGCGGCGTAGAAACGGCACACGCCTGCACCCCGTTTTTCCGCAAAAGCGATATACAGTCGAGCGCCTGAGCGCGCGACCGGAAAATAACAAATATCCAATTCATTGTATTTCTCCCTTCGCTGTGCCGCTTACAATTTTTACCGTACGCGGCATATATTATTACAGTATATGTTTGATTGCGCCCGTTTGGTTTTCGGCATCGCCGATGTGCCGCCCGCGGGCAAATCGCGGAGGTGTTCATGATCTATTTCGATAACGCCGCCACAGGCGGAAGAAAACCGGACAGCGTCGTGCGTGCCGTAACGGCGAGCATCGAAGGCATGTGCGCAAATCCAGGCAGAAGCGGACATTCTCTTGCCGTGGCGTGCGGCGAAAACGTACTGCGATGCCGTAAACTCCTCTGCTCTTTTTTCGGAGGGCAAAGCTGGGAGCGGGTCATTTTCACGAAAAACTGCACCGAAGCGCTCAATACCGTAATCTTCGGCATGGTGGGCGCACACACGGGAAAAACGCCGCATATCGTAACGACCGCCGCCGAACACAATTCAATCCTTCGCCCGCTGTTTTTTCTCGAACGGGAAAAGCGTATCCGTTTAAGCGTCGTTCAACCGAAAAACGGGATCGTACATCCCGAAGACATCGCCGGCGCCGTTGAAAAGGACACCCTTGCCGCCGTATTTACCCTGGCATCCAACGTCACGGGCGCCGCGATCGATCCCGCAGCGGTGCGCGCGCTTTTGCCGGCACATATTTTCACCGTCTGCGACGGCGCACAGGCGTGCGGGCACATACGCATTGACATGCAAAAGGCTGGAATCGATGCACTGTGTTTGGCGGGACACAAGGGCATGCACGGCATACAAGGGAGCGGCGCACTTCTCTTTTCGAACCGCATGGAACTTGCGCCCTTCATGCACGGAGGTACGGGAAGCGAAAGTTTTAACACTGCCATGCCTGCATTTTATCCCGATCGATTGGAAGCAGGTACACTCTCCTGCCCTGCCGCCGCCGCGCTCGCGGAAGGGACGCTGTATTTGGAAGAAAACCTCGAAAAAAATGCCGCGCACATACAACGTCTCACAGCATTTCTCATCGAAAAGCTGCAAAATCTCGATGACGTGCGCGTGTTTTCGAAACCCAACCCCTTCGGAATCGTTGCGTTTGATTGCGCATTGCTGCAATCGGAATTTTTTGCTCAGGAACTTTCCGATCATTACGAAATCGCCGTGCGGGGCGGATTGCATTGCGCGCCGCTCATGCACAGGGCTCTCAACACTTCTGACGGAGGGCTGATACGCGCCAGCCTTTCCGAGTTCAACACCATGCGGGAAGCCGAATATTTCGTCTCGGCGGTACAGGAGATCGTGCGGGGACTTCGCGGCGTTTAAAAAGAAGCGCCCCTTGCATTAGGGGCGCTCTTCGTCTCCTCTTTGGACGGGAAAAACAACATCGGATCATTTGGTCTTTTTGAGTTTTGCAACCACCTGTTCCAATTTTTTTCTCTTTGCGGAATCGAGCATCGGAGCCACCGCCAGATAAAAGTTATCCAGCTCCGCATCGGTCAGCGTTCCTGCTTTACGGCCGCGCTCCGCTTCTTTATAGATGGCGCGCAGAATATCTGCTTCTCCTTTTCCTTCAAAGGCACCCGCCATCTGCTTTACGAGATCTTCCGCATTGTTCATGTCCTTCCCTTTCCCTTGATCATTGAAATAAGTATTGAAATCTTTCAAATTTTCACCTCCGCAAAAATTGTTTCTCTTTTATTTTATGCGGCGGAGCAGGCATTTGCCCGCACTCGCCCAAAGGAGGCCTTATGGAATTATTATTGCTCGCGCTCGCCATTATGGCTGTACGCTCCGAAAAAAGCGACAGAGCGCGCAAAAATCTGCTGCCCCTTCTCGATCTACTCGAAAGCGGCGACCTCGCGCGTTTTGCACAGAGCGATTTTTTTAAAAATCTGCAAATCGGAGGGATCAGCGGGAAACAGCTCGCAGATGCACTGCGGACCCTGCAAAAACTTTTCGAAAGCAAGGGAGAAAATGCGCTTATTGAACTTCTTTCCAGTGCCGCAGGAACAAATTTCGGCAACGTTGCTTCACTTTCGCAAATGCTTTTTTCTCAAAAAAATACGTCCGCGGGCGGCGGAGCGCACGAAGAGCGTTCCGCAAGCGAGAATCCTCTTGCACCCGTAGCAAAAATCGCCGACCCCGAAATCGTTTACCGTCTCAATCAATATTTTTCGGAAGCGGTTTGATTTTTCACGCTACATAGTACGCGATTTGCGCTGCCGCGCGCCAAAAAAAACAATTGCCCC
>CABQND010000011.1 GCA_902465495.1 uncultured Eubacteriales bacterium | reverse complement strand
TTTAAAAAACAATTTTGTAAATATATAAAAAGTCGCGCGCGAGGGCAAAAACAAGGGGGAAAAATTAGTTTTTTATTACAAAATAATGACAATCGGCGCAAAATTTTTATACAAGATGTAAGTATAATGAGGGCACAGATAAACAAGGAGATAGTAAGAAAAATGAAGAAGATCCTCATGGCAATTTTAAGCTTGGCACTCGCCTGCGGCATCGGGTTCGCGGCGGTCGGCTGCGCCGGCGGCGATACGATCGTCGTCTGCGGACGCGAAGCGTCTTCCGGAACGCGCGAAGCGTTCGACAAGGTCGCGCAGAACGCGGAAGGCGAATCGCTGGAAGATTACAGCAGCACGAACAACCCCGACGAAGAAGCGAACGCGGGCTACGTGAGCGGCGCGCAGTATTTCAGCAGCACGGGCACGCTCGCGACCAAGGTCGCTCAGACCAAAGGCGCGATCGGCTATATCTCGCTCAGCTCCGTCGACGAATCCGTCAAGGCGCTCAACGTCGAAGGCGTGGAACCCACCGAAGCGACCGTTCTCGACGGCACGTACAAAATCCAGCGTCCCTTCGTGTTCATGTGGAACAAATCGGTCACGCTGACCAATGTCGCGCAGGACTTTCTGAACTTTTTGAAGAGCCAGACCGCGCAGGACGTCGTCAAAGAAGAGGGCGGCGTGTCCCTGACCAAGGCGGAAGACCGCAACGATAACGGCGTCGGCACCTACACCGCTCCCGCGACGGCTCCCACGGGCGATAAGAAGATCGTCGTGCGCGGCTCCACCTCGATGAACGACCTTATGGACGCGCTCATCGGCAAGTACTGCGAGCTGAACGCTTCCTGGATCAAGGAGAGCGATTTCGACATGAGCCTGCAGGGTTCTTCCACGGGCCGCTCCGCCGTGGACGGCGATACCGTCGGCAACGTGATCGGCATGGCGAGCTCCGCCGAGGCGGCGGATACCCCCCGCGCGTACTTCAACGTCGCGCTCGACGCGGTCGCGGTGGTCGTCAATCCCGAAAACGAGCTCGAAAACATCACGCTGGCGCAGCTGTACGACATCTACACGGGCGCCGTGACGAAGTGGTCGGAGATCAAATAAGTAAAAGATCATGGAAAAAACGAAGGTAAAAGAGCTTTCGAGCAAGGTTCTTTTCGCGGCGGCGGCGATCGTATGCATCGTCGCCGTTGTCGCGATTTTTGTTTTCATCATCATCCGCAGCATCCCCGCGCTGAGCAAGATCGGGTTTTTCGATTTCGTCTTCGGCGACGTGTGGAGCCCCAACCGCTACGACGAATACGTTACCGAAACGCTTGCCGGCCGCTACGGCATCCTGACGATGATCGTCGGCTCCGTCTTTTCCACGGCGGGGGCGCTTCTCATCGGCGGCACGCTCGGCTTTTTCACGGCGGTGTTCCTCGCCCGCTTCTGCGGCCCGCGCGTCAAGCGCGTGTTCGGCGCGGTCATCAACCTTCTGGCGGGCATCCCGTCCGTCATTTACGGCTTTTTCGGCATGGCGGTGCTCATCCCGTTCTTTGCGAACATTTCGCCCACGGGCGACGGGGCGGGGCTTCTGGTCACGTCGCTGGTGCTGGGCATCATGATCCTGCCCACGGTCGTCGCCCTGTCCAAAAACGGCATGGAGGCGGTGCCGCAGGAACTGTACGAGGGGGCGCGCGCTTTGGGCGCCACGCACGAGCAGGCGGTGTTCCGCACCGTCGTGCCCGCGGCTAAATCGGCGATCACCGCCTCTCTCATCCTCGGCGTGGGCCGCGCCATCGGCGAAACCATGGCGGTCATCATGATCGCGGGCAACAGCCCCGAGATCCCGGGCGGGCTGTTCGGTTCCTTCCGCACCCTGACCGCCAACATCGTCATGGAAATGGGCTATGCGGGCGAAGTGCAGATGGGCGCGCTGCTGGCAACGGGCGTCGTCCTGCTCATCTTCATCGCCGTCATCAACCTGTTGTTCGGGCTGGTCGTGTCCGGCGGGAAAAAGAACAAGGGCGGCAAAAAGCTCGCGCTCGGCATCCCGCAGCCCAAATGGCTGAACTTTTCTGCGATCGGCAAAGCCGTCAGCTGGGTGTGCGCGGTGTTCGTGGCGGTCTTTCTCGCCCTGATCATCGGCTATATCGTCATCCGCGGTCTGCCGCACATCACGGGCAGCCTGCTGTTCAAAAATTACCACTACGGCGGCGAACCCGCGCTGCTGCCCGCCATCGTTTCCACGCTGTTGCTCATCGTCGTCAGCATCGTCATAGCGGTGCCGCTGGGCATAGCCACGGCGATCTTTCTCAACGAATATACCAAAAAGGGCAGCAAATTCGTGCGCGTCATCCGCAGCGCGATCGACATTTTGAGCGGCATCCCGTCCATCGTCTACGGCCTGTTCGGCATGCTGACTTTCGTCGTCTGGTTCGGCGGCAGCGCGTCCATCCTCGCGGGCGGCTTTACCATCAGCATCATGCTGCTTCCCACCGTCGTCCGCTCCACCGAAGAGAGCTTAAAATCGGTGCCGGACATGTTCCGCGAAGGCTCGCTCGCCCTCGGCGCGGGCAAAGTGCGCACCATCTTCAAAGTCGTGCTCCCGTCGGCGCTGCCCGGCATCATTTCGGCGGTCATCCTCGCCATCGGCAGGGTGGTCAGCGAAACGGCGCCGCTCATGTACACGATGGGCTCGGTCCTGCAGCCGATGCCGGACGGGTTTTTGGGCAGCGGCGCCACGCTTGCGGTCGCGCTGTACGCGCTCGCGGGCGAAAATAAATATATGGACGAGGCATACGCCACGGCGTGCGTGCTGATGGTGCTCGTTCTGGCTTTGAATTTCCTTGCCGGGTTCGTCGGCAAGCGTCTGGGTAAAAAATTCCAAGGAGAGAACAATGCTGTTCGGAAAACGAAAAGAAAAGAACAACAGCCTTCCGAAGGCTGAGCCGCGGCAAGCGGCAGAAGGCGCGGAGCAAGCCCCCTCATACGACGGCGGCATCGCCGTCAGAAACGCCAACCTGCACTACGGCGATTTCCACGCCCTGAAAAATATCAGCATCGATATCCCCGAGCACCGCATCACGGCGTTCATCGGTCCTTCGGGCTGCGGCAAATCCACCTTTTTGAAGTGTTTCAACCGCATGAACGACCTCGTGCAGGGTTGCAAGATCTCGGGAGAGTTTCGCATCGGTGACGTGGACATCTACGGCAACATCGATATCAACGAACTGCGCCGCAACGTGGGGATGGTCTTTCAAAAGCCCAATCCCTTTCCGATGAGCGTGTACGACAACATCGCGTACGGCCCGCGCACATTCGGGATCAAAAAGCGCGCGGTCCTGGACGAGATCGTGGAGCGATCGCTTCGCCAGGCGGCGATGTGGGAAGAACTCAAAGACAGGCTCACAAAATCCGCGCTCGGGCTTTCGGGCGGACAGCAGCAGCGCCTTTGCATTGCGCGCGCGCTCGCCGTTTCGCCCAAAGTTCTGCTCATGGATGAGCCGACCAGCGCGCTCGACCCCATTTCCACGGGCAAGATCGAGGATCTGTGCCTGGAACTCAAACAGGACGTGACCGTCGTCATGGTCACGCACAACATGCAGCAGGCGGCGCGTATTTCAGATAAGACGGCGTTTTTCCTGCTGGGCGATCTGATCGAATACGGTGACACCGACGAGATCTTCGATCGTCCGAAAAATAAAAAGACCGAAGAATACATTACGGGGAGGTTCGGTTGATATGGTACGCAAAGCATTCGACGAACAGCTCGCCCTTTTGAAAGAGCTGCTCGTAAAGATGGGGCAGCTCAACTGTGAGGCGATCGCGGACGCGGTCACGGCGCTGGAAACACAGGACGCAGAGCTGGCAAGAAGGACAAAAGCCGTGGAGCGGCTTGTGGACGAAAAGGAACAGCAGATCGAACGGCTGTGTTTGAAACTCATTTTAAAACAACAGCCGGTGGCGAGCGATCTCTTATTTGTCACGAGCGCAATGAAGATGATCACGGACATGGAACGCATCGCCGACCAGGCCGTGGATATTTCCGAACTTGTCATTCGGATGAGCAAATTGCCGTATGCGGAATCGCTGAAAGAGATCACGGATATGGCGGAACGGGTGCAGGATATGGTGCGCAAAGCGGCGGAGGCGTTCGTGGAAACGAGCGGCGACAAGGCGAAAGAGGTTTGCCGCGCCGACGATGCGGTGGACGATCTGTTCGAGGCTGTCAAAGCAAAACTGACGGGCATCGTGCACAAGGATATCGAGGAAGACAACAACGGCGAACAGGCGCTGGACATGCTGATGGTCGCAAAATATTTGGAAAAGATCGGCGATCATGCGACCAACATCGCCGAATGGGTGCTGTTCATGATCACGGGCGAACACAAAAAGCTGAACTGAGAAAAGATACGTGCCGCGCCGTCCCCGCACAACAGAGCGGGGACGGCGCGGATTTGTTTGGGAACGGCAAAATTGCCTTTTTATTACAAATTTATTACAAATTTTACAAGTGTATTATACAACTTTTCCTTACAATGGAAGCGTAAGAAAAAATTACGCAAGAAAAAGTTGTCAAGGAGAGTTGTATGGAAACGGGGATCTTTGCGCTGCTTACGGAAAGCGCGCAGATGAACGGGCTGGACTACTTTCTGGCGGTCATTTCGCTGCTTGCCGGCCTGGGCGCCTTTTTGCTCGGGTTCAAGATATTGTCCGACAATATCGAAAAGCTGGCGACGAACAAGCTCCGCCGCTGGTTCGATAAGACCAGCAAAAGCCGCTTTGCGGGCGTCGGCATCGGCGCGGGCGTAACGGCGATCATTCAGAGCTCGTCGGCGACCACCGTCATGGTCGTGGGCTTCGTCAACGTGGGGCTGATGTCGCTGTTCCAGGCGACGGCGGTCATCATGGGCGCCAACATCGGCACCACCGTCACCGCCTATTTTTCGGTCATCGCCGATATTCCCTTTATCGAGATCATCACCGTCTTCACCTGCGTGGGCATTTTTATGGACATGCTCTGCAAAAAGGACAAGTCCAAAACGATCGGCATGATGCTGGCGGGGCTGGGGCTTGTGTTCCTCGGCTTGCAGTTCATGGGCATGGCGATGGACGATTTCGCACAGCAGCAGGTCGTCAAAGATTTCCTGCTCGACGTCGACAACCGCCTCGTGCTTTTGCTGGCGGGCGTCATCATCACGGGCATCGTGCAGTCCTCTTCGGCGGTCACCACGCTCATCGTGCAGATGGTCGGGGCAGGGCTTGTCATCGGCAACCCCGCCAACAGCGGCGTGCTGTTCCTCGTTTTGGGCACCAACATCGGCACCTGCGTCACGGCGCTGCTCTCGTCCATCGGGGCGAACACCAACGCCAAGCGCGCGGCGCTCATCCACCTCATGTTCAACGTGTTCGGCACCGTCATCTTCTCGGTTTTCCTGCTCTGCTGGCCGGGATTCATGAACGCCACGCTCGGCAAATGGTTCGCAAACGATCCGGGGTTGCAGATCGCGCTGTTCCACACCTTCTTCAACTGCGTCTGCACCTGCCTGTTCCTGCCCTTCGTCAACGTGTTCGTGACCGTCGCCACCAAGCTCATCCGCGAGCGCAAGGGCGCGCAGCAGGCGGACGAAGGCGGACTGCTGCTGGACGACCGCCTCATCAAGTCGCCGTCGGTCGCGCTCAACCAGGCGAACAAGGCGGCGTCGCGCATGGCGGAACTCGCCATGCAGTCGCTGCACACCGCGTTCGAAGGCTTCGTCGCGGGCAACGAAGGCGCGAAAGAAGAAGTGGAAAAGATCAATCAGCGCGTCTCGGAAATGGAGCGGGCGATCGTCGCGTATCTGATCAAGATCTCGGCGCAGGACGTTTCCCTTTCGGACGAAAAGCTGATCTCTGCCGTGCATCACGCCACGAGCGACATCATCCGTATCAGCGAACTTGCCGACAACATCACAAAATACACGCGCAACTGCAAGCGCGACGGCATCGAATTTTCGCCGGGCGTGATCAAATCGTTGCAGGAGATGTACGATAAGATCGCCGCGCTGTACCAAAAAACCATCGACGTATTCGACAAAAAAGATATCACCGCCATCCGCGCGGTGGACGCGGTGGAAGATTCCATCGACGCGGCGCGCAAGGAAATGGTCAAGGATCATATTCGCAGGCTGAACGAAGGCAAATGCAAGCCCGCTTCCAGCGGCGTGTTCATCAACCTGGTCGGAAATCTCGAGCGTGCCGCCGACCATCTGACGTATGTCGCGCACGCCTTTGACTGATTTTCGGGGCGAAGCCTTTACAAACGCGGGGGAATATGGTATACTGAAAGAAAAAGACGCCGCCACGGGCTGTGCGGCGGGGAGAAATTCTTTTGAATAAATGCGTATATCTTCTGGAAGACGATAAGAACATCGCGGAAGTTGTAAAGTTTGCGCTGGAAATGTCGAACATCGACGTCGAGTGTTACGGCACGGTCGCCGAATTTACGGCGGCGGTGGATAAAAAGCAGCCGGCGGCGGTGCTTTTGGACATCATGCTGCCGGACGGAAACGGGCTGGACGTGCTTGCGAAGCTCAAACAGAAATATCCGGAGATCGGCGTGATCATGCTGTCGGCGCTGGGGCAGGAAACGGACAAGGTAAAGGGCCTGAATCTGGGCGCGGACGATTACATAGCCAAGCCGTTCGGGGTGTTGGAGCTGGCGGCGCGGGTGAAGGCGCTGCTTCGCCGTGCGGGCGGAAATGCGGCGCTTGTCCGCGGGAATTTATCGCTGGACGAAGAGACGATGACGGCGACGCTGCGCGGGGTCAAGCTCGAACTCAACAACAAGGAATTCAATCTGCTCAAATATCTGATGCAGAAAGAGGGCAAGGCGCTCACGCGCGAGAACATTCTCAACGCGGTATGGGGATACGACGAGGGCGAAACGCGCACCGTCGACAACCATGTGGCGCGCCTGCGCAAGCTGGGCATCGATTACATCGAAACGGTTTTCGGCGTCGGCTATAAATTCGTATATAAAGAATGACAGGGAAGGGCCGTTTCGCAAGGAACGGTCCTTTGATTTTGAGTACAAATTCGGGCTTTGCCGCGGCAAAAAGGCTTCGGCGGGGCGAAAGGCAATCTATGAGAAAAAAGATCGTATTGGTATCGTTGCTCGTGTCGGTGATCGCGATCGTGTTGCTGGCGGTATTATTTTCGGGCATCTATTACAGCGGCATGGTTGCAAAAACGCAAGAGCAGCTCAAAGGATACATGAGCGTATTTGAAAGCGAGCGGGCGGAAACGGACATCTCCGATCCGTCCTTTGCGCAAGTGTTTTCGCAAAAACTGAGCGGCGCGCGGGTGACGTTGCTTGCAACGGACGGCAGTGTTTTGTCGGACAGTGCGCAGGAAGCGGAGGCGGCGGAAAATCACGCCGATCGCGAAGAAGTGATTGCGGCGCTCGAAACGGGCGAAGGGTTTGCAATGCGGCGCAGTGCGACGGTCGGAGAACAGCTCGTCTACTACTGCAAGGCATTTACGGACGGTACAGACGGATATCTTTTGCGGCTGGCGGTGTCTTCCCCGTCGCTGTTCGGGGTGTTTGCCGATTCTCTGCCGACGTTTTTGTGGCTGCTCATAGCCGAGCTGGTCATCTGTATGCTGGTCGCGTGGCTGTCCACTTCTTTCGTGCTCCGACCCGTGGAACAGCTCACGCACGAAGCGGCGACGGGCGGGGGCAGGGAAGTGCGGACGGAATATCCCGAATTGCAGCCCATCGCAAAGATGATGAACGACATGAACGCGGACATCAACGACAAAGTCGAAAAGATGCGCGAGGACAGCCGCCTGGGAAAGCTGATCCTGGACAGCATGGAACACGGGATCGTGATCTTTCGGGATCCTTCCGACATCATTTTGATCAACAAGACGGCGGCGCGCCTTCTGGATTATGAGCACAATGAACCCATTCCCTGTTTTACGGAAGATCGGGAGATCGCCGACATCCTCGCGGCGGGCGAGTCGTCGTCGCTGTATCGGAAAATCGACGGCAGGGATTACAATTTCCGCTTTACCTTCAATGAAAAGTCGCGCGTTCTGCTCATCACGGACGTGACCGAATCGATGGCGGCGGCGCGCTCCAAAAACGATTTTATCGCCAACGTCACGCACGAAATGAACACGCCGCTCACGAGCATCCGCGGCTTTGCGGAGCTGATCGCGGCGGACGCCGTGCCGCCCGAACGCATCGGGCACGCGGCGCGGACCATCATCCGACAGAGCGACAGATTGTCCAAACTGATCCGCCGCATCATCGATTTTTCGGCGATCGATTCGGACGAATTGCCCGAATACGAAGTCGATCTCTCTGGTCTCATGCACGAGATCGTGCCGACATTCGAGCCGCGCCTTTCGCAGAAAAATATCACGCTCACACAGGATATAGCGGACGGTGTAAAGGTGAATTCCCGCCGCGAGAGGCTGGTCGAGATCGCAAACAATCTCATTTCCAACGGCATTCGATACAATAAAGAGGGCGGAACGCTTTCGGTGCGCCTGACGGGCGGCGAAACGCCCGTGCTGACGGTCAGCGATACGGGCATCGGGCTGTCCGAAGAGGACAAAACGCGCATTTTCGACCGTTTTTATACCGTCGATAAGTCGCATAACGGAGAGGGCGGCGGTTTTGGGTTGGGGCTTGCGATCGTGAAAAAACTGTGCCGCCGCGCGGGCTGGAAACTCTCGGTGGAAAGCAAGCTCGGCGAGGGGACTTCTTTTATTATCGAATTTTCCGCGAATAAAGAGGATTGACGACATCGTAAAAACGAAAACGCACCTTGCAAAGCATTGGCTTTGCAAGGTGCGTTTTTTTGCATTGCGCAAAAGGTGTCTTTGAAAAATCAAAAAAATAACAAAAAGGTATAAATTTAAAAAAATAAATAAACAAATATTGACAATTAAGAAAAACCGTGATAAAATATAAGCAAACTTGATAAAGAGATCGTACGGCAAACAAAATAAGAGTTCGTGCGGCCTTTTTGTCAGTTAAATAAGAGATAAGGAGAGATCGAATGAGAAAAAAGACGGGCAGTATTCTGACTGCGGTGATTGTGATGATGTTTTGCCTATGCCTGATCGTCGGCGCAACGTTTGCGCTTTTTAGCAGTGAGGAAAAAGTGAACATTTCGGTGACGAACGGTGCCGTGAATGTTTCGGCGACGATTAAGGATTACGCGACGTATTCAAAAGGTGTCGAAATGGAAAAAGGTACCTTTGAAAACGGCGGTACGGCGACCGTGGTAGGGGGCAACGTGGTGTTGGACGCTATCTCGCCCATGGATAAGATCGTGCTGGAGATCGCGGTTTCGAATAAATCGGATATAGCGTATCAGTACAGGATGAAGCTGGGTACGGATTTGGAAAAAACGCTGTACGATCAGCTGTTGGTCGGTTTGAGCGAAAACGGAGAGGAGTACAAATATTACAACAGTTATGTGACGGAATGGCAGAAAGGGACAGGAGAGTCGGAAACGACGGTGTTTTTGTCCGTGGAACTGCCGGAATACGTGAAGAGCGACTGGCAGGGACAGGAATGCAGTTTTGCGCTGACGTTTGAGGCAGTGCAAGGCAATGCGACAGTGACGGACGAAGCAGGCGCAAGCCGCGTATACATAGTAGAATCGCAGGAAAAACTGAATGAAGTGCTTACGTTGGTGAAAAATGACGAGACAGTCGTGTTGGGCGGCGGTGAATGGCCGCAAGCGACGATTGCATTTGGCGACGCCAAATCGATCAACGTGCGCGGATATAAAGTGGGCGTGCTCACGGTAAACGCGCCGGCAGGAACGGTGCATTATTATAATGATGCAGGGAAAGTGATCGGTGAAGCGATTGCGGAAAACTCTTTGCATGTATACGGAGAAATTGACTCGTTGCAGCTGATGGAGGGCCGTACGGTCTTGGAAGCGGGAGCGGTCGTTGGAACGGTAGAGGCGATCCCGGCGGCAGAAAGTGCTGTGGTGATCGAAGTTATACAGACAGCGAAAGTTGAAGAAGTCGTGGCGGCCGGAGAGGGCGAAACGAAGCTGGATAACAGAGGAAGTGTCGAAAATGTATCGGGAGAAGGAACTTTAATTGAAGGTGCGGTTACGCAGGAAAGTTTCTTTGACCGTTTAGAGACGACGGGTGCCGCCGCACTTGCGACGGACATGACTCTTCCGGGAGATATAGGTCAAACCGAACTTTGGAAGAATATCTCCAAGATCGATCTGAATGGCTTTACGATGACAGTGACGCCGCTTGCAACGTTGAGTGTTGCGGAAGGGCAGGATCTTACGATCTGTAACGGTAGCTTGGAAATCGCCATGAATTCGATCACGACGGCAGGTATGGCGGTCGAAGCGGGCAGCACGCTTACGCTCGAAAACGTGACGTACGCTTGCGAAGGTTCGGCGCTCTTTGCGCTCGGGCAGGACGCGACGGTGAACGTGATCGATTCTACGATTTCCGCCACGGGATATTGCGTGGCGACGAACGCGTCGGGCGTACAAAATCACGGGGTTGTGTTCAATCTGGAAGGCTCGACGTTTAACGGCGATCCGAACGGAGCGGGAACGGCGGTCATAATGAATGTACCCGGGCAGCTGAACATGACGGATTGCACGGTGAACGGCGCATTCCATGCGGTTATTGTGCGCGGCGGCACGGCGGTGATCGAGGACAGCACGCTGACGAATACGGTGGAAGACGATTCCAAGCTGAACTTTTTTGATAACCGCGACTGGGGCAGCGGAAACACGGTGAATCTGGCGGCGCTCACGCTGGGCAACAAGGCGCCCGGTTCCTATCAATACCCCACCGACTGCACGCTGATCAATACGAAAGTCGAGTCTGTAGGCGCGTATCCCGCAATTTATGCGATCGGCAACACGGGCGACGGCTTGGGCGTGACGCTCACGTTCGGAGACGATGTGACGGTCGCGGGCGATATCGTGATCGGCAATGACGCCGTCACCGTCAACAATGCGGCGGCAATGGTGGAGAACAAGGTTTACCTGTCTTTGACCGAAGCGATCATCGCCGCGAACAACGGCGGAACGGTTCGCCTGCTGAACGGTTTGGAAAACGTTACGGCAACGTTTGAATACACGGACGATTGGACCAATATGGGCGCAAGCACTTCCCAACCCAACACGTATGGCAACAACTATTATTCCTACACCATCAAGGATGTTACGATCGAAAGTTTCGGGGCGGAAAAATCCGTCGTGAAAGGATTGAACTTTGTTCCCGGCAAGGTGAGCGAGCAGGATCCGACCGATTCTGCGAAGACCGCATACTATACGCAGATCATCATTGACGGGCTGACCTTCAAAAATATCAGTTTCACCGATCAAGTGGATATCGGGAGCTCATCAAAAGGCTTCAGCAAGATCAACGGGCTCACGTTTGAGGGGTGCTCTTTCGATATGACCGATTCGGCAGAAAAATATAAAGACGCTTTGGTGGTGAGCAGTGCCTCAGGATTGACGAAAGGCGATATATATTTGATTTATGATCTCACCGTTCAGAACTGTGATTTTGTCAATTGCCGCCGTTCGATTGATTTGGATAACGCGAAAAATGTAACGCTTGAAAGCAATCATTTTACGCAGTGCGAATATGGGGTTTGTTTCTCTACCGCTTTGGGAAATATCACGATCAAAGACAACAGGATCGAAAACGGAGCGCAGCTTATCGATGCCAACAACTTTGCAAACAATTACGCGGCGTATGATTATACGACTCATACGGTCATTACGGGCAATATCATGGTGAACATGACGCAGAAATACGTTTGCTCTACCGCATATGACAACGGAAAAACTTCTGGCATAAGCACGTACGAAGTTCGCGACAACTATTGGGGAGCGGCAGAGGGCGTGACTGTCGAGCAGGGATTCCGCATTGAGAATACTTACGGGGCCAGCAGGACGGAAACGATTGCGGATACGGCGCCCAGAACAACAGAACAGGCATAAAATATCCGACCGCGGGTCGGTGAATCGAAAAAATACCTGAAAAAAGAGGAGAGAAAAACTCCTCTTTTTTCTTTTGCGACGGCAAAGGGATGTGCCACGAAAAGAACACGGCATAAAATAATTTTTGAAATCGTCTGCGAACAAAACCGAAAAAATTAAAAAATACAATAATATGACAAAAAAATCAAATAACGCATATTGACAATATATAGAAAAGATGATATAATCAAATAAAGATGGCGCTGTATATCCTAAAGGAAGCGGCGAGCAAAAAATAAGGAGTAAACAGATGAGCAAAAAGACGGGCAGTATTTTGTCCGCGGTGATTGTGATGATGCTTTGCTTATGCCTGATCGTCGGCGCAACGTTTGCGTTGTTCGGCAAGCAATCGGCGGTGGATATCGCAGTCACGAGCGGGGACATTGCGGTAAACGCAGAGGCGAGCGGGCTTGTGCTGTATTCAGCGCAGGCGGATCCGAACGGAACGTTGACGGACGAGGCGGGGAATAAATACAGTTATGGTCGGCGCGAGGACGGAACATTTGTAAACGGCGGCACGGCACAGCTTTCCGGGGGAACGATCACGATCGATCGGATCGCGCCGGGCGATATGGCGGAATT
Organism: uncultured Eubacteriales bacterium; assembly: GCA_902465495.1. Taxonomy (GTDB): domain Bacteria; phylum Bacillota; class Clostridia; order Christensenellales; family Borkfalkiaceae; genus Borkfalkia. Next base: position 27,920 of record CABQND010000011.1, on the reverse strand, counting down.
CAGGATCACGGTTACGAATCGGAGCAACATTGACGTAAAGTATCGTACGATTCTTTCTTCGGACGGAGATCTTGCTTTGATCGACGCGCTGGAAGTCACGATCGGCGGAGAAACGTACGGCGGGAACACCGTTGTTTCGGACTGGACGGCATTGGAAGCGGGCGACGGAACAACGGAAGAAGTTCTCGGCGAATATCTCGTTTCTATCGCCATGCCCATGGATACGGAAGACGTCGGCGGACTTTCGGCGAGCATTTCGTTTGAAGTTGAGGCAGTGCAGGGCAACGCGGTGACGAGCGATCCCGAAGAAGGGGTTACATATGTCTATAATAAGACAGATCTGTATCATTTTGCGCAGGAGATCAATGCGGGCTCGACAGAGTACAGGAATACGACGCTGCGCCTTATGTCCGACATCGACCTCGGCGGCACGGAATGGACGCCGATCAGCGCCTGGAACGGCGAGCTCAACGGGTTTGTCCTTGACGGGCAGGGGCACACCATTTACAATATGACCATTTCGAACGGCGGAAGCAAAACGGGCTTTATCGGGAACAACCGCTCGTCCTTTACGATCAAGGACCTGACGTTTGACGGAACACACATCAAGGCGCAGGGCAGTTTTGTCGGCACGGTGATCGGTTATCAATACGGCGCGGTGACGCTGGAAAACGTTCACGCGATCAACGGCGTCATCGACGTGAGCGATTGCGTTGGCATCCGCATCGGCGGGCTGGTGGGCTTCTCCGTCCTGCACGACGGGGCGCAATTGTACCTGAGCGATTGCAGCGTGGAAAATTACGAATTGTACGGCTACCATAACGTCAGCGGATTGGTCGGCACCCTCATCAATTACGACACGCTTACAGATCGTTGGAGGATGAAGGGCTGCACGGTCAAGGACGTTACAATCTATCGCGAACAGTCGACGCTCAAATACAGCAGTGCATATACCGTGAACGGCGCAGGCGAAGCGTCCCCTGCTTTTAAAGACAACGAAGCGCATTTTGAAACGTTTGGCAATACGAGCAAGAATTTGCAGATATTCTATACCGACGAGAACGGACTGGTCAAAGATCTGATCGCGGGAGAGTACCTGCTTTCCTCGGCGCAGGATCTGCAAACGTTTGCGGCGGCGGTCAACGCGGGCAAAGATTTCAGCGGCGAGAAAGTCGTGCTGACGGACGACATCAGCCTTGCCGGCATCGACTGGACACCGATCGGCAGCGTGCAGAACGGCGCGGGCGTGGGCTACGGCGAGGGGCTTGCGAACGTGTTCCGCGGCTCGTTCGACGGGAACGGGCACACGATCTCCTCTCTTACGGTCAAAGATGTGAACTATATCTGATCCCGCGCAAAAAGCGGGTGGTCAAGAGCCGAAAAACACAGCCGGCAAAGCCGTCCGCGGCGGGATACGAAAAAAAGCGTCCTTCGGGACGCTTTTTTGCTTATAAACTTTCCAGATACAGCGAAGCGTTGGTTGCCGCGACGGCACCGTCGCCGACGGCAGTGGAAACTTGCCGTACCGCTTTCGTGCGGCAGTCGCCCGCCACAAACACGCCTTCCGTCTTTGTCTTGCAGCTTTCGTCCGCGATGATATAGCCGGCGGCGTCGAGGTCTGCGACGTTGGCAAACGCGGCGTTGTCGGGCACTTGTCCGATCGCGACGAACACGGCGGGGATCTCCTGGCGGCAAAGGTTGCCGTCCTTGTCGGTGTATTCGATGGCTGTCAGTTCGTCTTCGCCGAGGAAGTCGACCACGCTCGTATTGGGGCGCACTTCGATGTTGTCTTTGGCGCGCAGGGCTTTCACGAGTCCCGCGTCCCCGAAAAATTTATCGAAGAGGGTGTACATGTACACCTTTTTGCAGTAACCCGAAAGGAGCAGGGCGTATTGCAGGGCGGAGTTTGCGTCGCCGATGACGGCGACCTCTCTGCCTTTATAGAAGGGCCCGTCGCACACCGCGCAATAGTAAACGCCTCTGCCGACGAGGTCTTCGCGGTCGTGTTTTGTTTTGAGGTGTTTGTGTTTTACGCCTGCGGCGATGATCACGCATTTTGCGGCGTATTCGTTGTATTCGGTCTTGACCTTGAAGGTCTTGTCCGCGAGCTTGTCGATGCGGACCGCCTTTTCGATCTCCACTTCCGCGCCGAGGGAAGTGATCTGCTCGAATAAGTTATCGGCGAACGCTTCGCCGCTGATCTCTTTGATCGAAGGGTAATTTTCCAGGCGCGGGGAAGTCGCGATCTGCCCGCCGAGGCTGTCGCCCTCCAACACGAGCACAGTTTTTCCGTTCCGTAAAGCGTAGAGCGCGGAGGTCATCCCTGCCGCGCCCGCTCCGATAATGATAATGTCGTACATATCAGCCGATGCTCTCGATGTATTTGCGGATCTCGCTCGCGTTGTCGTATGCCTTGAAGCCGTTCCCGTCGGGTACGAGCAGCGAAGGCGCCTTCTTCACGCCGTATTTTTTGGTCGCTTCGACGTCCTCTTCGGCATTGATCACCCTGTATTTTACGCCCGCCTTGTCCAGCATCATTTTGCTGGTCTTGCAGTTGGGGCAGCCGCTTCTCGTAAACAGAACGGGTCCGTCCAGCGCGGCACTCGCAAAGCAAGGCGTTTCCTGTTTCTGTTCCTGTTTGTGCGTTTTCAGCGTCGAATGTTCGATGTCGTATACCTTGCGGTCTTTGAATTCCTGCGTCTTGCCGTCGTTCCAGTTCTGCACGGGGCGATAGTATCCCGTAATACGGCTGTACACTTCGGTCTTGTTGCCGCAGTGCGGGCAAACGTACTGTTCGCCTGCCAAATAGCCGTGGTCCTTGCAGATGGAGTAGGTCGGCGAAAGGGTGTAGTAGGGGAGTTTATAGTTATCCGCGATCTTCTTGACCAGCGCCGCCGCCGCTTTCCAGTCAGGCAGTTTCTCGCCGAGGAAGGCGTGGAACACCGTGCCCGACGTGTACAGCGTCTGCAAATCGTCCTGAATGTCCAGCGCGTCGAAGATGTCTTCGGTGTAGCCGACGGGCAGGTGCGAGCTGTTCGTGTAGTACGGGGTGCCGTTCTCGTTTGCGGTAATGATGTCGGGGAATTGTTCCTTATCGTGTTTCGCAAAGCGGTACGTCGTCGATTCCGCGGGCGTCGCTTCGAGGTTGTACAGATCGCCGTACATTTCCTGATAGTCGGAGAGACGTTCGCGCATATGATTGAGCACGCGTTTGGTAAATTCCTGCGCTTCGGTCTGCGTCATGTCCTTGCGGATCCAGCACGCGTTGAGCGCCGCTTCGTTCATGCCGACAAGGCCGATCGTCGAGAAGTGGTTGGCAAATGTGCCCAGATACCGCTTCGTGTAAGGGTAGAGCCCCTCGTCCAAAAGTTTGGTGATGACCGTGCGCTTGGTTTTGAGCGACCGCGCCGAAATATCCATGAGTTTGTCGAGGCGGCGCATGAATTCCGCTTCGTCCTTGGACTGGTACGCGATGCGCGGCATGTTGATCGTCACGACCCCGACCGAACCCGTGCTTTCGCCGCTTCCGAAGAACCCGCCCGATTTCTTGCGCAGTTCGCGAAGATCGAGGCGCAGACGGCAGCACATACTGCGGATGTCGCTCGGCTCCATGTCCGAATTGATATAGTTGGAGAAATACGGCGTGCCGTATTTGGACGTCATTTCAAAGAGCAGTCGGTTGTTTTCGGTGTCCGACCAGTCAAAATTCTTGGTGATGGAATAGGTCGGGATCGGGTACTGGAAGCCCCTGCCGTTCGCGTCGCCCTCGATCATGATCTCGATGAACGCTTTGTTCACCATGTCCATCTCTTTCTGACAGTCTTTGTACTTGAAATTCTGCTCCTTGCCGCCCACGATCGCGTTCAGTTCGGCAAGATCGTTCGGGACCGTCCAGTCCAAAGTAATATTGGAGAACGGCGCCTGCGTGCCCCAGCGGCTGGGCGTGTTCACGCCGTAAATAAAGGACTCGATGCACTTTTTCACCTGCTCATAGGTGAGGTTGTCCTTCTTCACAAAAGGAGCTAGATAGGTATCAAAAGACGAGAACGCCTGCGCGCCTGCCCATTCGTTCTGCATGATCCCGAGGAAGTTGACCATCTGGTTGCACAGCGTCGCAAGATGGCTCGCCGGCGAAGACGTGATCTTTCCGGGGATCCCGCCCAGCCCTTCCTGAATGAGCTGTTTGAGCGACCAGCCCGCGCAATACCCCGTCAGCATGGACAAATCGTGAATATGAATGTCCGCATTGCGGTGCGCGTTCGCCACTTCGTCGTCGTAAATTTCCGAAAGCCAGTAGTTCGCCGTGATCGCGCCGCTGTTGGACAAGATCAGCCCGCCCACCGAATAGGTGACCGTCGAATTTTCCTTCACGCGCCAGTCCGTCGCCTTGACGTAGCTGTCCACGAGCGACTTGTAGTCCAGCATCGTCGATTTCATGTTGCGGATCTTTTCGCGCTGGCGGCGGTAAAGAATGTACGCCTTCGCCACATCGCCGTATCCCGCCTGAATGAGCACCGCTTCCACGCTGTCCTGAATGTCCTCAACCGCAACTTTGCCGTTTTTGATCTTCGGCTCGAAATCTGCCGTAACTTTCAGCGCCAGCATGTCAATGACGCTGGGATGATACTGCTTGTTCACTGCGTCGAACGCTTTCGTGATCGCAACCGCGATCTTCTTGATGTCGAAATCCGCGACTTGCCCGTCGCGCTTGATGACCTGATACATCTTCTCTCCTTTTCCCGCCTTATTGCTTGCGGTCTCTTTTAATCGGTTGGACTTTATTATAGCACTGCCCCTTGTGCTTGTCAAGGGCAAAGCGTCAATATTTAGTAAAAATTTTTAAAGAAAAACACAATATATTGTGGTTTATCCACAATCCGATTGTGCATAAGTCGTGAAACGCGGGGGCGCATATGCGTTTTTCAAAAACGATTGCGTTTGTTCGGCAGGTATGGTATAATGCATAAAAAACCGCGCAAGATGCGGCGCGGTTTTCAGACAAGGCGGTCTATATGGAAAAAGGTAAGAAAAAGTTGTTGATCGTGCTGTGCTGTGTCGGAGGATTTTTCCTGGCACTGGCGATTTTTTTGCTCGTTTGGTTTTTCGGGGCGCGCTATCCGCAGTTTGACAAACTCGCCCGCGAAGAGTTTGCCATTCCCGGGCTTTCCGAAGGCGCATGCCCGCAGGGGCTGTGCGCTCTGCCCGAAAACGCGGGCGGCTACGATTTTGCGATGAGCGCCTATTTCGACGAGGGAGCCTCGAAGATCTGGCTCATCGACGAGGAGGACGAGAGCCGCAACCTTTCCTTCTATGTGCTCGACGGCGAGACGCGCGACGATGCGCATTTCGGCGGCGTGACCTGTTCGGAAGAATATTTATATGTCGCGAGCGGTTCGCGCGTGGGGTGCTTGGCGCTTTCGGACGTCTTTGCCGCCCAAGACGGCGGAGAGGTCTTAGCCGAGTATTTTGACGCGGGCCTTGGCGTCGCATTTTTGCAATATGCGCAAAATCACCTGTACGTCGGCGAGTTTTACCGCCCCGGCAATTACGAAACGGACGCATCTCACCATTTGCAGACGGCAGACGGGCAGACAAATCCGGCGCTCGTCTTTGTGTATGCGGCGGGAGAGGGCGTCGGCGGCATCGATTCGTCCGCGCCTGTGGCGGCGCTTTCGGTGCGCGAACAGGTGCAGGGCATTGCCGTGTTTGACGGCGGGATCGCGCTTTCCTGTTCGTACGGGCTTCCCGATTCGGGCATATGGGTGTATGAAAATGTGTTCGAAGGCGAGCCGCAGGGCAGCTTTTCGCAGGACGGAAAGGAGATTCCGCTCTACATTCTGGACGAGACTTGCCGTATCGGAACGCTCACGGCTCCCTGCATGAGCGAAGAGATCGAAGTCAAAGACGGCAGACTGTATATTCTGTTTGAATCCAAAGCGAACAAATACAAGATGTTCACGCGGGTGCGCGAGAGCCATGTGCGCTCGGTCGCGCTCGAAGATTTGCTCGCGCTCGAAAAATAAAAAGCGCGCCCCGCAACATTGCGGGGCGCGTCCGCTTATTCAAAAATTATTCTTCTCCGCGGATGAGCACGCTCGGAATAAAGGGTTTCATGAGCTGTTTGTACGCGCGCATCTCGCTGTCCGAACAGGGCGTGAGCCCCTTTTGCAGAACGTTGTCGCTGTCGCGGAAAGTCTGTAAAAAATACCGCTTCGCGCCGCGCAGCCATTGCCCGATGCGCACAAAATCCTCGCCGCGGTGCAGCTCTTTCACGACCGTCGTGCGAAATTCGTACGGCAGATCGCCCTGCATCAAAAAGGCGGCGCTTTCCTTGATCTTGTCGACGTCCGCGTCTGCGCCCGCCGTCTTTTTATAATTCTGCGGGGAGTTTTTGATGTCCATTGCGACAAAATCGACGAGCCCTTCGGCGCAGAGCGCTTTCAGCTTTTCGGGAAAGGCGCCGTTGGTGTCCAGTTTGACGGAGTAGCCGCGCGATTTGATGTCTTTGAGAAATGCGGCAATGTCCGCGTGGATGAGCGGCTCGCCGCCCGAGACGCACACGCCGTCGAGAATGCCTTTGCGCTTGTCGAGAAAGGCAAAAAATTCTTCCGGCGAATAATTTTCTTCTTTGCCGTCCAAAATTTCGCTGTTCTGGCAGAAGGGACAGCGGAAATTGCAGCCGCTCAAAAATACCGTGCAGGCGACCCTGCCCGGGAAATCCAACAATGTCGTTTTTTGCAAACCGGCGATCTTCAAAGCATGACCTCGTCCGCCCCGACCGCGGCAACGCCGCGGTCGGGGCGCGTTTTTTTCTATTATAGCACGCCTCGCCGCGAAAAGCAAGGACGTGCGCCGTTGCTTTTTTCACAGAAATTTCAAAGAAAACTACGGAAATTTCAAAAATTACAATTTGTTTATCAAAAAAATAGTTTATAATAGAGCATACTAAAAGAATCAGAAACTCCGATGTTTTCGGGAGGAAGAAAATGAAACGTAAAAAAGTCGGGTTAACAGCATTTGTCGCGATGGTCGTTCTGGCGGTTGCCTTTTCATTGGCAGCTTGTTCGTCGGGTACCGTCGATTTGGGGTCGGACAGCGGTCAGAACTCTTCGCAGAATTCGTCTGCGCCGTATGTCATCTCTGTCGAGCAGACCGCATCTGACGAATCGGGCAGTTCGTTTACCGTGTATTATTCGGACGGGACGAGTACGACCTTTACCGTCGCGGCGGGCAAGGACGGGCAGGATGGCGAAGACGGACAGGACGGCGCCGATCTGACCGTGGAAGAAGTGTTTGAACGCTATAAAAAAGAAACGGGCGACACGGACATGACGTACGCCGAGTTTCTCGAAAAATATCTCACTTTCACGACGGACGATTCCGCTTCGATCGCGAAGAGCCTTACTTCGTCGGTAAAACTGTATACCGAATTTTTGGAAACGAGTTCGACGGGCGGATTCTATCCGGGAGCGCGCACATCGCTGAAACTGTACACAGGCTCAGGCGTCGTTTACGACATTGACGAAGAGGAAGGATACACCTACATGGTGACCAATTATCACGTCGTATTCAGCAGTGCTGCGGCAAGTGCGAATGCGACGAACAACGCGAACGGACAGTACATTGCACGCAAAATCGTATGCTATTTATACGGGAGTGAGTACACGCCCGTGCAGACGACAACGGATGCGGACGGCGACGGATACAAAGACTATTATTACAGCGATTACGGCGTAGAATGCGAGTATGTCGGCGGGTCGATCACATCGGACATCGCCATCGTGCGCGCGAAGACGGAAGATCTTTACGCGATCAATGACGGCATAAGCGAGGTGACCCTTGCCGACGGTTATACTGTCGGGGAGACGGCGATCGCGGTCGGCAATCCCGAAGGGGAGGGCATTTCGGTCACGAAAGGGATTGTGAGCGTGGATAATGAATACATCACGCTCGATATCGACGGCACGTCGCGATCGTATCGTTCCATCCGCATCGATGCGGCGCTGTACAGCGGCAATTCGGGAGGCGGCCTGTTCAACGCGGAAGGGGAACTCATCGGCATCAACAATGCGGGCGACGGGGAAGATCAGAATATCAACTATGCCATTCCTTTGGAGATCGTGCGCGGTACGGCGGACAACATTCTGTATTATTATCGGGACGGCGACGCGGACACGGCGGGCGCGTATAAGATCACGCTGGGCGTGACCGTGCTTTCGAGCGAGGCGAAATACGTTTACGACGCGGCGAGCGGCACGGGCAGGATCACGGAGACGATCACGGTGGACGAAGTGAGCGCTTCGTCGATCGCCGAGGCGATGGGGTTGCAGACGGGCGATGTGCTGACCGCGTTTTCCATCGACGGCACCGAATATGCGCTCGAACGCAACTTTGACATTTCCGATCTGATTTTGACATTGCGCCCGGGCAGCGAGATCGCAATGCGTTATACGCGGGACGGCGGCACGCAGTTGTCGGAGGTGTATACGGTCAAGGCGTCCGATCTCGTATCGATCTGACGTGTTTGAATGAAAGCAAAGCGGCGCCGGCGGCGGCGCTTCAAGCGTATGGCGAAGCAAAAAAGGTGAAAATGCCCGCATTGTTCGGGTAAAGGAGAAATTATGAAAAAGAAAGTGCGTTGGTTCGGAGCGCTCGCAGCAGTGCTCATGCTCGTTTGTGCTTTGGCATTTTCGGGATGTGCTGCGGAAGAGGAGAAACATGTCGTATCCGTCTACCGCGCGGAAGACGAGATCGTCGTCAATTATTCGGACGGCACGCAGGAGATCATCGGCACCGTCGAGCATGACAAGCTCACGGCGCAGGAGCTTTACGAAGAGTACAAGAGTGTATACGGGAATGATCTGACCTATGCGGAGTTTTTGGAACTGTATCTTTCCACGCCTGCCGAAAACACGTCCGTTATTCATCAGTGTCTGCTTTCAAGCGTTAAATTTTATACGGAATTTTACGAAACCACTTCCGCAGGCATCATGCAGACGGGCAAGCGTACGGGGTTGTATACGGGTTCGGGCGTGATTTACCGCATTGACGCCGATTATACGTATATGATCACCAATTATCACGTGATTTACAGTCAATACGCCAATTCGGACAACGGCGGAAAGACGGCGCGCAAGATCGCCTGCTATCTGTATGGCAGCGAAAGTGATCCGTACGCGACGGGGCAGACAACGAGCGGATATACGACCTATGAATACGGCAACTATGCCGTCGACTGCGAATATGTCGGCGGGTCGGTTGCGCACGACATTGCGATCGTGCGGGCAAAGACGTCGGAGATGATGGCAGTGAACCCCGATATTCGTTCGGCGGAATTTGCCGATTCCTATCGCGTGGGGCAGACGGCGATCGCCATCGGCAACCCCGAAGGGGAAGGCATTTCGGTGTCCGAAGGCATTGTGAGCGTGGATAACGAATACATCAGCCTCAATATTGACGGCACGGCGCGTTCGTACCGCTCGATTCGCATCGACACTGCCATTTACAGCGGCAATTCGGGCGGCGGATTGTTTAATTCCGAAGGCAAACTCATCGGCATCACCAACGCGGGCGACGGCGAAGATCAGAGCATCAACTTTGCCGTACCGCCGGAAGTAGCACAGGGCGCAGCGGAGAACATTCTGTACTGGTTCGGCGAAGGGAGCGGAAGTTCCGTGACGCTCAAAAAGCCCATGCTCGGGGTGACGGTGACATCGGAAAATTCCCGCTTTGTCTATGACGATACACTCGGGTACGGCACAATCCGCGAGGATATCGTGGTGCAGAGCGTGGAGAGCGGTTCGATCGCAAAAGCCGTCGGCGTGCAGGAGGGCGACGTGCTGACGGAACTGAAACTGGGCGATACGGTCTACGCGCTTGACCGCAATTTTGACATCGCGGACGCGCTCCTGAATGCCCGCCCCGACATGACGCTTACGGTGACGTTCACGCGCGGCGGTACACAAATGAGCGGGACGTATACGTTCAAAACCTCCGATTTTACGGCTGTGGAATAAAAAGCGCAAAAAAGTTTCGCGCCGCAAGGAAATCCTTGCGGCGCGCGTTTTTTTGTAAAGCCCGCCCGTGGAACGGGCGGGCTTGATCGGTTTTACAAAATCCCTGCGGCGAGGATGACCTGCGCAAAGACGATGGCGACGACCGAGATCAGCTTGATGAGAATATTGATCGACGGTCCCGAGGTGTCTTTGAACGGGTCGCCGACGGTATCGCCGATGACGGCGGCTTTGTGTGCCGAGGTGCCTTTTCCGCCGAAATGTCCGTCTTCGACGTATTTTTTCGCGTTGTCCCATGCGCCGCCGCTGGCGGACATGAACACGGCGAGCAGGAATCCCGTGACGGAGGAGCCGAGCAGCATGCCGGCCACGCCGTTGGCGCCCAAAAGGATGCCGAACACAATGGGCGAGAGCACGGCGATGATCGCAGGGGCGATCATCTGTTTCTGCGCCGAGCTTGTGCAGATCTTTACGCACCGCGCGTAATCGGGATGGGATTTTCCGGTAAGGATGCCCGGGTCGGAAGCGAACTGGCGGCGCACTTCGAGCACGACGCGCTGTGCGCTCTTTCCGACCGAGCTTATGGTGAGCGCGGAGAACAGGAAGGGCAGGGCAGCGCCGATGAACACGCCGACGAGCACGACCGGGTTATCGATCCCGAGATTGAAGGTAAAGGACGGGTCGAGCAGTTTGACCTGTGCGATGAACGAGGAGAGCAGGGCGAGTGCGGTGAGCATTGCCGAGCCGATGGCAAAGCCTTTGCCTGTGGCGGCGGTGGTATTGCCGAGCGAGTCGAGTGCGTCGGTGCGCTCGCGCACCTTTTCGTCCATGCCGCTCATCTGCGCGATGCCGCCCGCGTTGTCGGCGACGGGGCCGTACGCGTCGGTGGAGAGGGTGATGCCGAGGGTGGAAAGCATTCCGACGGCGGCGATGCCGACGCCGAACAACCCCATTTCGCCGCCGCCGAGCAGGAAGTAGGATGCGAGCACGGACGCGGCGATGATGAGCACGGGCGCGACGGTCGAGAACATGCCGAGCGCCGTGCCGTTGATAATCACAGGGCCTGCGCCGCTTTCGGTGGATGCAGCGAGTTTCTGTGTGGGTTTATAGGAAGCGCTCGTAAAGAGTTCGGAGAAGAACCCGATCAGAACGCCCGCGGCGAGACCGATCAGTACCGGCACGATGACCAGTCGGTTATCGGGCGCGGCGAACCAGATGAACAGGAAGGACGCGATGGCTGTGCCGCCCGCCGCGAACCATGTTCCCGCGCGCAGGGCGCGCAGGAGTTTGTGCTGGGATGCGTCTTCGCCCGTGCGTACGAAGAAAGTGCCGATGACGGAGAAGAGCACGCCGATCGCGGCGATTGCGAGCGGAATGAGCGCGCCGAGAAAATCCATGCCCGCGGCGACGCCCAGCGCCATTGCGGAGAGGATGGACCCGACGTACGATTCGTACAGATCGGCGCCCATGCCCGCGACGTCGCCGACGTTGTCGCCTACGTTATCGGCGATGACGGCGGGATTGCGGGGATCGTCCTCGGGGATACTGCGTTCGACTTTGCCGACCAGGTCAGCCCCGACGTCGGCGGCTTTGGTGAAGATGCCGCCGCCCACGCGCGCAAACAGCGCCATGCAGGACGCGCCCATGCCGAACGTGATCATGTTGGAAGCGATGAACTGCGCCTGTGACAGCCCGCCCGTATCGACGACATGATAAAATCCTTTGAGCGCAAAATACCAGATGGAAAGATCGGCAAGCCCGAGCCCCACGACGGTCAGTCCCATCACGCTTCCCGCGGAGAACGCCGCGCGGAGCGCGCGGTTCAAGCCGCTTTTGGCGGCGGTTGCGGTGCGGCCGTTGGCGGCGGTCGCGATCTTCATGCCCAAAAATCCCGAAAGTCCCGAAAAGAATCCGCCCGTCAAAAAGGCAAAGGGCAAGAATTTCCCGACAAAGCCCGTCAGGGCGAGAATGCCCAGCACCGCGAACATACAAGCAAAAAATACGGCAACCACGAGGTATTGCCGTTTGAGAAAGGCGTTCGCGCCTTTGCGAATGATCGCGGCGATCCCGTGCGCGTCGGCATCTTCGCTCATGCGCAGGACTTTGCGCGCAAAAAACAGCGCAAAGCCGAGCGCGAGCACCGCCGCGCAGGGCGCGATCAGAACCGCATATTCCATTGATTCCCCCTTCAAAAGTCGATTTCTCCGAAGAAATGCTCCGAAAAAACGCTTTTTTTTATAATATCACGAAAAATTTTCGCGGTCAATACCTTTTTGAAAATTCTTCCTTTCTTTGTTGCAAGCAAAAGCTTGCTTTGCATACAGTGTATTTCCGATTTTATATATTATTCTTTTTCGTCGATTTGTGTCCCGACCGAAGGACAAAGTGCTGCACTTTGCCCGTGTTCGGTATCCTGTTGCGGTGTATGTTTCGTCACCGATTTTTTGAACAAAATAAATAATTTTGCAGAAGCAGAGGGGCAATGTACGAAAAAAGCCAAAAAATACCGCCGCTTTTGTTCGACGAGCGGTTTGTGCGCGATTTTCTTGTAAAAGGCCAAAAAATGTGGTATACTGAAACAGAGAGAACGGCGCGGCGGTTTCTGCCCTGCCGAAAAACACGGGATTTTTATGCAATTTAAGAAACTGGAACAAGAAGATATCATAAGGCTGTTGCCATATTTTAAAACACAGGATACCCGCCTTTGCAATTATTCGGCGGGCGTGCTGTTCGTATGGGGAAAATATCTGAACACGCATTATGCGGAAGCGGAAGGATGCCTGATATTGCGCGACCGCTACGTTAAAAGTGATTATTTTTATTATCCGATCTCGGCGACGGGGGATGAGCAGGCGCAATTGCGGGCATTGGACGCGATCGAAAAGTACTGCCGCGAAGAGAACGTACGGTTGCATTTCACAGCGATCCCGCGCGAAAAGCTGGCGGCACTCGTTCTGCGTTATGGGAGCGAACTGCACCTTTCGGATATTCGCCGTTGGAGGGATTATCTCTATGAAAAGGAAAATTTTCAAAATTATCCGGGCGGCAAATACAGCGGTCAGCGCAACCATGTCAATAAATTTCGTAAGAGTTACCCCGATTGGGAATTCTGTGAATACAGCAGCGAGCATTATGCGGAAGTAAAAGCCTTCCTCGAAGAGTATTCCGCTTCGCAGTTTGCGAAAGAGGAGATGTACGCGGACGAAGAAATGCGCGGTACGTTCGGACTTTTGAAGCGGCTGGGCGATTTCGGGATGCGCGCGGGCTTTTTGCGTGCGGGCGGCAAGATCGTCGCCTTTTCGGCGGGAGAAGTATGCGGCGATACAATGATCGTACACATTGAAAAGGCTCTGCGCGGCTATGCGGGCGCCTATCCTGCGCTCGCTCAGCAATTTGCCCTCCGTTTTTGCGGCGAGGGGATCCGCTACATCAACCGCGAGGACGATTCGGGCGATGCGGGGCTTCGCAAATCCAAATTGCAGTATCTGCCGCTGTGCTTGCTCGATAAATACAATATTGCGGTCAAACGTACCTTCGATTCTCTGTCCAAACCGCCCGAGATCCGTTCGGAACGGCTTCTGCTCAAAGCGGTGGGGGACGAGGACGCGGCGAGCTTTGCGGCTCTCGCGCGCGATGTCGAGTTCAACCGCTACTGGGGGAGCGACTGGCGGGAATACGGCCCGAAAAATCCGTGCGACAAGTGGTTTTTAAAGGACGTGCGCAATGATTTCAAGCTTAAAAACGAACTTTCGCTGGGCGTATATTTTGAAAACGCGCTGGTCGGCGAAGTTGTCCTGCATGCGTTCGGGTATGCCGCCGAAGCGGAGATCGGCATGCGCATTTTGCCTGCGTACCAAGGGCGGGGTTTTGCGCGCGAGGCTCTTTCCGCGCTCATGGATTACGGCTTTATCAAGCTCAGTCTTGACCGCATAGAGGCAAAATGTTTTAAAGAAAATGCCGCATCTGCGTACGCTCTCAAAGCGGCGGGAATGCGCCCTTGCGGCGAAGACGAAACCTATTATCATTTTTACAAAACGCCCTCAATGTAAAGAGGAGGAGATAACCGTGAAAAAAGAGCAGCAAAAAAGCGGGGCGGCTGCGCAAAAGGCGCCGCTCACAGCCGTTGAGTATAAAAACATGATCGCGAGCGCCGCTGTGCCTTTTGCGGTCATCGAAGTGCTCTTTCTCGCGTTTGCGGTGTATTTGTTTGTGAGCTTCCCGAAAACGCCGCTGTATGGCGGGATATTTTTGGGGATCGCGGCAGTGTTCGCGGGGGTCTGTATTACAGTGCTCTGCGTATTGCGAGCCAAGTATCGTCATGCAGCCCGTCGCGAAGGGCCTGCTCCGCAACAAACGGCGCCGCGCAAAAGAAAATAAGCAGACGTGCCTAAAAAAGCCCGTCCGGATTTTTCCGGACGGGCTTTTATTGCTGCATTCTATACAAAGTGCTTGGTCAAAAATATTGTTACAAATCAACGTTTTCGCGTTCTTCCAAGCGGCGTTTGATTTCCGCCGTAACGTCAGACATTTTCGTGTCCATGGCAAGGCAAAGCCGATAGAATGTTTCCATCGTCGGTTTGCGTTCGCCCCGTTCGATCGCGCTTAAATGCGTGCGCCCGATGTCAGCCAGTCCGCTGAGCACTTCCTGCGAAATGCCCTTTTTCTTGCGAAACTCTGCCAGGACTTTCCCGACGATCGTTGCTTTCAAGTATTCTTCCTGCATAACATCACCTGTTTCGATAGTTTTTACATCTATACTATACTGTAATTTTATTGCCAAAGTGAATACATATGTTGACATATGAACACAAATGTGTTATAAAATATACGCGTCAAAAGCAATCCCTGTCGAAAAAGCCGCCCGCGGCGCAAGAGCGCGCCGCGGGCGGTGGCATTATCCGTCGATCCCGAACCAAAACTCTGCGGGTCGGTCGGTATTTTGTAAAATACGTTTCATCCATTCGTAGCCGGGTTTCCCTTTGCCTGCAAGCCATTCGCTGACTTGGCTCTGTTTCGCCCCGATCTTTTGCGCAAACTGCGTCTGCGTCAGACCTTCGATCTGTAAATACTCCGTTAAAATTTCCGAAAATTCCATGTCTTTATTGTAGCAGAGGATCGGCAATTTTGCAAGGGGTTGGCAAAAATTCGGTATGATTTGCGGTCACACCTGTGCGATCTTAACGCATTGCCCCGTTTCGGCGTCCTGAAACATCATCCAGTAGCCTTTGCCGTCCGCATCGAAGGCGGAGGCGGGCAAAAAGGAGCAATAGCCTTTGAGAGCGGCAGGCGGTTCGCCGCGCGAGGCGGCAGGAACGCCATAACATATGTAGCGGGGCCCTTTTTCGTCGCGGATGACGCCCACCGTATAATATTTGCCCTTCGAAAATTCAATGCGCGCCCAGCGCGAGAGGGGAATGCTTTTTTCGAGCGCGTCCTCGGTGGGGTGTTTTTCCAAAAGCGATTCGATTTCGTTTTTTACTTTTTCGTAATAGCAAGCTCCCGCATTCGCTGCGCGGTTTTCGCCGCCTGTGAATCGGAATAGGCTTTGAGCATCTTCATCTTTTCCAGATACGTTCTCGCTTCGCGTTTCTTGCGTTCCTTGGCAGTGTTCATCGTCTGTTCCTCCTTGATCGAATTCGTAATAATTTTCGGTGGCGACGAGTTCGTCGTCGTATTGGCAGGGCGGGTCGGGTGATTTTGCGGCGCTCTGCGGATCTGCACTTTTTTGTGCGGAGTTTTTTGTTTCGGGTGCGAGTTCGGGCGCGGGGGACTGTTTTGCGGGTACCGTTTCATCCAAAACAGAACACAATTTTTTCAGGTCGTAGGTTTTGTCGCCGCATTTGCCGAAGGCGACGGGTGTGACCGTGCCTTGTACGAAGCAGATCGCACAGCAAAACCCTTCTTCAATAGAAAGCGGGCTTGTCAGTTTTGCGACGCCGCCGGCGGGGGAAGGCAAATCAAATACTTCTGTCTGACCTTTTTCGTCGCACAAAAGACAGCGATAGCGTCCTGCGGAGAGGGGGGCAAAACCGATCATGGCGAGCGAAAGGGTGAGCCTGCCCGAAAATTTTTCGGCGGTGAGCAGAGCGGACGCCTTTTTGCCGTCCGCGGCAAAGCCCGAAGCGAGCTGTTTTAAAATGCAAAGTTTTTTGACGTAATACATCGGAACGACCTCCGTTTTCCGCAACAAGCGGGCGGGCGGCGCGCGGGAGCGCGCCGCCCGCATTTGTCTTTTCATTATACTTATTCGCGCGCGCGTGAAAATATACAGTTTTGGCGAAAGGTGGCAGATTTTGTAAAAAACGAATGTGCGGGTGGAAAAGGTGCTGCGAAAAAGGCGCGAAAAAAGCGGCGAAAAAAAGTTTACTTTTTCAAAAGATTGGGGTATAATGTTTGTATGGGTGGAAAAGAAGCCCAAAAAACGTTAAATTCTTCCAAAAGGAGACCGAAATACATGAGTATGACCGAAAACAAAAAAGTGTTGAAGTTCATCGACGAAAGCGCGGCCCTGTGCCAGCCGGACAAGATCGTCTGGATCGACGGCAGCAAAGAGCAGCGTGACGCCCTGCGCGCGCAGGCTTGCGCTACGGGCGAGATGATCAAGCTGAACGAAGATCTTCTTCCCGAGTGCTATCTGCATCGCACTGCGGTCAACGACGTTGCCCGCGTGGAGGATCGTACCTTCATCTGCTGCCGTGACAAGAACGACGCGGGCCCCATCAACAACTGGATGGATCCGAAAGAAGCGTATAAAATGGCAGGGGATATTTTCAAAGGCTCGATGAAGGGCAGAACGATGTACGTTATTCCGTACAGCATGGGCATTGTCGGTTCCGAGTTCTCCAAGATCGGTATCGAGCTGACGGACAGCATTTATGTTGTACTGAACATGGAGATCATGACGCGCGTCGGCACCGACGTTCTGGAAGCGCTGGGCAAAGACGGCGATTTCGTAAAGGGGCTGCACTCCAAGTGCGAGCTGGACGAGAGCAAGCGTTACATTCTGCATTTCCCCGAGGACAACACGATCTGGTCGTGCAACAGCGGCTACGGCGGAAACGTGCTTCTCGGCAAAAAGTGCTTTGCTCTTCGTATCGCGTCCTACCTCGGCAAGAACGAGGGCTGGATGGCGGAGCACATGCTCATTCTCGGTTTTGAAAAACCGGACGGCGAAGTGAAATATATTGCGGCGGCATTCCCGTCGGCATGCGGCAAGACCAACCTTGCCATGCTGATCCCTCCCGCATCCTATCGCGAGAAGGGCTATAAAGTATGGTGCGTCGGCGATGACATCGCATGGATCCGCGTAGGTGCGGACGGCAGGCTTTGGGCGATGAACCCTGAAAACGGGTTCTTCGGCGTTGCTCCCGGCACGAACGAGAAATCCAACCCGAACGCGCTGCACACCACGCAGAAAGGCACGATCTTCACGAACGTCGTGCACAACCTCGACAATAACACGGTTTGGTGGGAAGGTCTGGACAAGAACCCTCCGAAGAACGCGATCGACTGGAAGGGCAACCCTTGGGACGATGCGGCGAAAGCTGCCGGCGTAAAGGGCGCGCATCCAAACAGCCGTTTCACGGCTCCCGCGAAGAACTGCCCTTGCATCAGCAAGGAATTCGACAACCCGAAGGGCGTTCCTCTGTCTGCGATCGTATTCGGCGGCAGAAGGGCAAAGACCGCTCCGCTGGTGTACCAGAGCAAGAGCTGGGACAACGGCGTGTTCGTAGGTTCCATCATGGCGAGCGAAACGACGGCAGCGGCTACGGGTGCGGTCGGCGTTGTGCGCCGTGACCCGATGGCGATGCGTCCGTTCTGCGGTTACCACATGGGCGATTACTTCCGGCACTGGATCGATATGGGCAAGAAAGTTGCGCATCAGCCTAAGATCTTCAACGTCAACTGGTTCCGTCTGGATGACGAGGGGCACTTCCTGTGGCCGGGCTTCGGTGACAACATGCGCGTGCTCGAATGGATCATCAAGCGCTGCGAAGGCAAAGTAGACGCGGTGGAAACCCCGATCGGCTACGTTCCGAAGCCGGAAGACATCAACCTCGAAGGCACCGACGTTTCGATGGATACTTTGAAAGAGATCCTGACCGTCGACAAAGAGACCTGGAAGAAAGAGGCGGACGGCATCGAAGAGTTCTACAAGCAGTTTGGCGATCGTTTGCCGAAAGAGCTTTCGGACGAACTTGCAACCCTCAAAGCAAACCTCAACAAATAACAGAGGAAATAAAAATTATCCATTGCCCGCGGCTTTTGCCGCGGGCGAACGTTTTTGAAACGCCGCGTTATTTTCGGAAAAATCTTGAAATGCACGGCATAGTATGGTATACTGAAAGAGAAAACGGGCAGGCATAGCCTGTAAAAAGGAGGAGAGAAATGAAAAAGAAGATGTTTTTTACCGTTGCCGCGGCGCTGTTGCTGGGAGCGGCGGTCTGCTTTTCGGGTTGCGGAGCGAAGGCGGGCAAACTGTACGACGCAAAAGAAAAGGATCCCGTCGTTGCGGTGCGGGAGCTGCTCGACATTCCCGCGGGATATGAACTTCAATTTGTCAACCGCTGGGGAACGGCGACGCTTCAGGCGGCAGACGGAAGCGACACGTGGGCATATTATAATGTAGAAACGGGGAAGTCGGTGATAATCGAGGGAACGACGTATCCCGTATCGGGAGATATGCGCTATAAAAGCAGCGGGCCGAACGATGCTGGCCTGTATGAATATAATGTATATTGCGGGGGAGAGCTGTATTCGAGCGGAACGAGCATGCAGGCGCCCGCGGTGTCCAACGGTGTGCTGTATACGGACAGGGAGATTTATTATAGTACGCCGGAGGGGATCCCCGTTAAAGGAGTCGGAACTGTGGACGCGGTGCTGACGGCAAGTTATTTTCACAGCGGAGATACATATTACTCCATGGCGGGAGATATGATCTACTCGTTCAAGGAAAGCGGAAAGTTTTGCGGCGCGACGTCGATATGGAAAATTATTCCCGATTGGGACGGGTCGTTGCGCACTTATTGGGCCATAGGCGGCAAATTGTTCGTGCAATATTCGGCGGCAGTCCCGGACGACAGCCAAAAATATACCTATTATAACGGTACGGAAAAGATGAAGCTGGTGACCCGTTCGTACGATCTCGGATCTTGCAAGGTCGAAAGCCATGACGATTTCGGGTTTGTGGTGGATAACGTTTGGAAGACGGAAGATGATTACGTATTGGTGAGCGGATCGCGCGTAACCGAAGACAAATTGCTGACGAGGCAGGACGATATATTGCAGACGTTCGGCACAGACGGCAAAGTATATGTCGATTTGCAGAGCCTTATGCCCGGCGTAGAAGGAGTGGCATTCGAGGACGGATATGCGTTTTTGGCGGCGGGAGACCGGGTGCAGATCTATAAAGGCTCGTCCCTGCGCGGAACAATATGGTCTTTTTCGGGGATGACATATACGGGCAGCGGCACGGTATCGTACGGGAATCGTCAATACACGCCGGACGGAGAATTTTTGCGCGCGTTCGGTGAAGGCGAAAAGGTGGTTTGGACGAACGGCAAAGGCACGACATACTATACGAAGAACGCAGGGGCGGGCGAGATCAGGCTGTGTTCGGAGGATAAGGGCGGCGTTGTGCAGGAAAGGGGAAGCGATCCGCGCGAGGTTGACGACGGGTTGTGGCTTGTTAAAAACGCGTCGGGAACCTATTCGTTGATCGATATTCGTTCGGATACGGTCGTCTTTGAAAACGTCGCGCTCGCGCCACCTGCCGTTACGCTCTTTTCCATGGAAAATAAAGAGAAAGAAAAAACGTATACCGTGATACAGGGCGAGAGCAGATACTGGCTTCTCACCGAAACCAAAGCTTGAAATAGCATAAAGGAATACAACTGCGCGCCTGCAAACGGGAGCGCAGTTATATTTTAAAGGGTAAAAAGCAAAAGATGCACAAAGAAGTGCAAACAACGGGAAGCATCGCACAAAAATACTCTTTTTCGCGCAGAAAAGTGATAAAAAGGTGAAAAAATTTTTTAAAAAGCTTGCATGAGGGTGCAGCAATGTGTTATAATTCAGTCAACATATGTATACCTTCAATTTTTAAACGCAGGTTTCGTTTTTTGCGGGATAAAAAGCAATCGTACGCGCGAGCGTAACGTTTTGATAGAAAAATCCAAGGAGGATCATGAAAATGATGAAAAAGATGGTGGCACTTCTCGGCGCTGTGCTGATGACCGCATCCGCAATGGCATTTGCGGCATGTGACGGGGACCGCGGCGGAAAGAATCCGATCTGGACGTCAGCGGTGACGGAAGCGGCGCCGACCGTAGGGGCGATGACCGCGCTGGACGGGTATACCTATAACGGCACGGCGGGCAGCGGCTGGTATAATTTTGTCCGTACGGATACGGAGACATATGAAACGGAGTATGCGGTGTACAACATTGTATCCGATAAAATGTTCACGTCGAAGACAGGTTTTTCCGCAGTGGACGACGGGTTGTATGTTACTATGGTAACGGCAGCGCCCGAAGATCCGAACGGGGAAGCGGTCACGACCTATACATTTTATGATAAAGACGGTGTGATTGTAACGGCGAATGAGGATGAATTGGCGGTATCGTATTCGGGGTTTGAAGGATTTCGTGACGGGCGGTATTTTGCGAAACTTCCGGACGGTTCTTATGAGGTGATGAATGCGGGGATCGGCAAGAATTATCAGGGCACGGGAAAAGTATATGCGATCGGTTCGTATTTATTGGAGATCAATCAAAGCAATGAGTACGGGCTTTTGATCGATGTATATGATTCCAACCGCGTGTATGTCAGGACGGTAGATGTATCGCGCAAGATGGAGCTGCCCTGCGCAGAAGAGTTGGTATCGTTACAGATGTGGTCGGTAGGCGGCAAACTGTTCATGCAGGGGATGGAGATCGTGCCGTACGACTGCGATTACGATTTAGTATACAGCGGAAAGGCGGTTTGTCTGTACACGATGGTATACGAACCTGCGGCGGATAAACTGGAAGAGCTGAAAAGCTTTGATTTTGCCGTACAGGGAGTGCTCGGGCTGGCGCCGACGACGAATGCAATTATACTTTCCGGTGTGGAAATCGTGGATAAGAAACCCGCATCGGAAGGGATTCAGATGTTCGGGCAGGACGGGAAGCGTTATACGGATTTGCAGGCGCTGCTTTTGAACGCAGGGGAGATTCAATACAGCGGAAATTATGTTATGCTATCGAGCGATGAAGAAATGCAGATCTACGAGAGCGGCGAACTGAAAAAGACGGTTGATAAGAATATATACGGCAATGTAGCTTTCTGCGACGGATATTTGCTGGGGGGTGGCGGAGTATATACGCTGGACGGACAGTTCAAATTTGAGGTCGGACAATCGAAGTACAGTCATACCGCGGACGGCGTGATGTGGTTTTATGATTCTACGGGTCTGTACGGGTATGATATTGCAACGGGAGAGTCCAAAGGGCAACGCATTGCGGAGAATTCATTTGGTAAATATTATTTGGTGGCAGATGAAGGAGCCGAAACCTATTCGATGTATCGGTATGGCAGTTCTGCTGTGATTTTTTCGGGGAAAACTCTCGCAGCGACGAGTTTCTCGGTGAACGGGTATACGGATAAGCAAGAGAGCAAGCAGTATGATCTGATCAGTATCGGAACGACCTATTACCGTGTCGAAACGGATACGCATGTGTGGTAAGGAGGAAACGGGAATGAAGAAGATTATCACGGTTTTTTGCGGTACTTTATTGGCGGCCGTACTCATGCTGAGCATGGCGGCGTGCGGAGGCAACGGCGGCGGAAAAAATCTGATCGATTCGGATACAAATACGAAGATCACGTACTCGGTGCAGGAAATTGCGGATCTTTCGGGCTGGGATTTAGAGGGAAGTATTGACTCGCTGGGATTTTGCGTATTCAGCAAATACAATACCGACAATGCCGAAAATGAATATATGCTGTACAATTTGATCACGGCGGAGAAATATGTTTCCGCGGAAGAATTTTCAAAGATTTCGGACGGATTGTATTATACGGGACAGGAATCCGCAGACGCAATGTCATATACATTCAATTATTACGGAAAGGGCGGATCGGCAAAAACATATACGGTGACATACAATGAATCCGATCCCGATTCGTCTATGGAAGAAGCAAACAATGCGCAGTATGCGCTTTTTGCGGATAAGACTTTCCTGTATGTTTCTGTCAAGGGCGAAATCGCGACGGGGACGCGGAACCTGACGCCCGTTCTCACGTACGAAGATATGGAAAACACGTTCAAGGTCGGGGAATATTATCTGAACATCGGCGATTTGGACGATATAAACATGGTACAGATCTTTGACGAAAGCGGGGCGTACGTGAAGAGTTACAATGTATTCGATGCGCTCGAAGTGCCGGTAAATGCAAATTTCTCGGTTTGGTATGTCGGACAAAAGGCTTTCATCCAGGCGCAGTACAGCGTACAGGGCGACGGCAAATATGATTATATCAAGGAAGGAGAAAAATACGCAAAAGTAACGTATTCGTACGATCCTGCCAAAGATAAATTCGAAAAGATCAGCTGTCCGTTTGTGGTGGAGTATATGGTAGGCGTTTCGCCCTATTCGGACGATTATGCCATCGTGCAGGGCTGGGAGATCAGCAAAGAAAAGCGTCTTTTAGCCGCGACTGTCGTACAGACGCTGGGCGAAGACGGAAAATACTGGACGGACGTGCAAGATGTTTTGCCGGGCGCCAGCATGATTTTGTTCGAAAACGGGAAAACGCTATTGATCAACGGCGAAAAAGCGGTGGTTTTTGAAGGAAGCGAGGAGATCGGCTCGTTCGTGAACGATGATCAGCTGGAAAGCTATTCGTCGGGGATCTTCAAAAAGTACGGCGCGTATTACAACCTTGCCGGCGAAACGCTTCTGCGTCCGACGGAAGAACAGCGCAATGATTTTACGTTGAACGGAAAGATCTATTATCAGACCCAAGACGAAGAGACGCTTGACTATACTTTGCACATTTTGGACGCGGAGACCAGGGCGGAAACGACGGAAAAGGTCGCAAGGGTAAGCGTAAGCGGTTCGGTCAATTCGTACATGCCGTATTATCTGACAGAGTCGGGAGAGGAAACCGTAACCTATTCCATGAAACTGATCGGGGCGGATTTCACGATATTTGAAGGGAAAACGCTGGCGAATATCAGCATAGACATAAGCGCGTGCAAGAAAGACAATGCGCAATACATTCTGGTTCGCACCGCGGTGCAGCAAGATGCGTCCGTTACGGATCAATATTATCTTGTAAAAGCGGAAAACGTTCCGAATTCACTCTACGAATAAGGATGTTTTAAAAGGGCAAAAGGGCGAAAAAGAGAGAGCGCCCCGCGCGAAAGCGCGGGGCGCTCCTGCGTGGGGCGAAAAAATAGGACGGAAAAGAAAATTTTTTTAAAAAAAGTCGCAAAACCGCGATCAAAACCGCTTGACAGTATTTTGCATATAAGATAAAATTTATTGAGTAAACAACGGAAGGCGTCTATGGTACGCCGATCCCGCAACATAAAATCAAGGAGAACAACATCATGAAGACCTACATGGCAAACGCCCAAACGGTAGAGAGAAAGTGGTATGTTGTCGACGCCGCGGGCGTACCGATGGGAAGGCTCGCTTCCAAAGTGGCGGCGATCTTGCGCGGCAAAAACAAACCCACATTCACGCCGAATGTTGACACGGGCGATTTCGTGATCGTCATCAACAGCGACAAAGTGCTTCTCACGGGCAAGAAGCTGGACGACAAATTTTACAGATACCACACCGGCTATATCGGCGGGCTGAAAGAGATTTCTTATCGCAAGATGCTCGCAGAAAAGAGCGACGTAGCGATCTACGAAGCGGTGCGCGGCATGCTCCCGAAGAACTCACTGGGCAGAAAAATGATCAAAAAGCTCAGGATCTACAAGGGTGCGGAGCATAACCATGAAGCGCAGAAGCCCGAAGCTCTGAAATTATTTTAGTGAGGTGTAAGTATGGCAAAAGCGAATCTGAAAAAGAAATTGCAGTTCTGGGGAACGGGCAGAAGAAAAAAAGCGATCGCGCGTGTACGCCTCATTCCTTCGGGAACGGGCAGTGTTGTCATCAATGATCGTGCACTGGAAGATTATTTCCCGCAGGGCACGCTTCAATACATTGTGAAACAGCCGGTTGTGCTGACGCAGACGGAAACGGCGTATGATATTATCGTAAACGTATGCGGCGGCGGTTATACGGGCCAGGCAGGCGCGATCCGTCACGGTATTGCGCGTGCGCTCATCCAGGCGCAGCCCGAGCTTCGTCCCGCGCTGAAAAAGGAAGGGTTCTTAACGCGTGACCCGAGAAGCAAAGAAAGAAAGAAGTACGGCTTGAAGAAAGCACGTCGTGCACCGCAGTTCTCGAAGAGATAATCGGCAAGCACGCTTTCCGGTCCCTGCCGCAGGAGCGCGGCGGGAATATACGACAAAACGGCGCCGCGCGAAATTCGCGCGGCGCAAATCATCTTCACAAGAATTTTCCGGATATGATTTCGGTAAAAAAGGGCTTGTCCGCACGGATCGCGGCGCAAACGCCTGCGCGAGCGAAGTTTCAGTGCCGGTTATTCTTGTCGATGCGGCGTGAGATCGCGTCATGTTTTTCAAGAAAACTACCGGCGCGAACAATGCGTGCGTCAGGCGCGGCGGGAGAAGGTGATGCCGGTTCGTGCGCGGCTTGTGAGCGCGGCTTTTCGCTGTCGGCGGGCGCAGTCGGCGTTTCTTCGCGCTTATTTTCTTCGTTTTGACCCGCTAAGGCGGACAATAAGCTGAAAATTCCGAATTTTTCCATCTATTTTTTACTCCGATACAGAAAATTTCATGAAATTTTTATACTTTTTAATTGCTTAAAAGCAGGAATTGATATATAATAGAAAAGTATATCGGCGATAATGCCGGATCGGGGAAGAGGGGCGCCGTTGCGTGCTCCCGGCAACAAATTTACAGACCG
The DNA here is from genome assembly GCA_902465495.1 of uncultured Eubacteriales bacterium. Classification (GTDB taxonomy): domain Bacteria; phylum Bacillota; class Clostridia; order Christensenellales; family Borkfalkiaceae; genus Borkfalkia. The sequence goes on along the minus strand of CABQND010000011.1, from coordinate 2,878 downwards.
AAAGGAGTCTTGATTTATGTTCAAAAAGGGCAAGAAGATCGTATTGCTGCTTTTGGCGCTTGCGCTCGCGCTCGGCGTGTTCGCGGCGTGCGGCAGCACATACAAAGCCAAACCGCTGGATGGGTACGAATCCTCGCAGAATGCTGCGCAGTCCAACGGCGGCTCGGTCGTTAAAAAAGACGGCTGGTATTACTTCATCAACGGTTCAGAGGATTATTCGGCGACGAACACGTTCGGCACGCCTGTAAAAGGCGCGCTGATGCGTATTTCCGAACAAGATCTTGCTGCGGGCAATTACACCGAAGCGGATATTGTTGTGCCGCACATTATCACCCCGCAGGATTATACGGGCGGTATTTTCATTTACGGTGACTATGTATACTATGCGACGCCGAACACCGTCAAGAACATGGACGGCGAAGTAGAGAGCTCCTATCTCGATTTCAAGCGCACGAAGCTGGACGGCACGGAAACAATGACGGGCTATTATGTGCAGCTCAGCGACAATGCTTCCGCGTACAGATACGTGGAGGAAAACGGGGTCGTATATTTGCTGTATGTGGATTCGTCGAACACGGAGATCCATTCTTATAATACGCAGACAGGCACGGATACGGTGCTTGTCAAAGGATATTCCGCATACCAGTTCGACGCGGAAGACAAGACCAATCCCACTGTATATTATACGATGTCAGTGACGAAAAAATATACCTATCCGAGCACGTCCACTGAAAAGTACAATCAGCTGTACAAGGTGAATGCGTCGGCGACCGAGAGCCCGTACACGCTTGATCTTTCGGACGGTTACACGGACAAGTCCCTTTCCGAAGGTGACGAAGGCTACGAGATGGAATACATCAATCTCGGCACGATCGTTTTGGACGGTGTAGGAAGCACGGCGGTCAAGACGCCTTTCAACATCGACTGGAAGGAAGAGAAAAACAATTCCAACAGCACGGGCGGTTACACCTATTCGTTCGTGAAATATGCGTCGGGCAAGCTGTATCTGACGATCACCAATTTGGGTGTTCCGGGAGACGGCACGGCGTCCGTATATTGTGTGGACGGAACGCTTTCCGAAAACTGGAATTCGATCACGGCGAACCCGGGCACGGGCTCGACGGCGGGCGATGTGATCGTACCTGTTGCGGTATCGACGACGAACGCGACTTCTTCTGCGCTTTTCTATGAAGAAGAAGGCACGATGTACTACATTTATTTGGATTCGAGCAATTCCATCGTGCGCGTGCAGGTATCCAAATCAGCGGACGATTCGGACTATATTGCGGGAAGCACGACGCTTGCGCGCAATCAGGAAGGGGCGACGCTCCTGTTCCTGGACGGAGAATATCTGTATTATTCGACGGCGGGCACCAACGGCAATGCGCTCAATCGTATCAAATATGACGGCGCAAGCGAAGATTACAATATTTTCAGCGGCGCGGCGGCAACGGACGAAGATTATAAGGCAACGAAATATCTGCAGATCGACTACAACAATTCTTGGTTTGCACCCGAAGTGCTCGGCGGATATTTGTTCTTCAACAACGCGGAAAGTTATTCGGAAAATTACATGTACGTCATGGTAAATCCCGAAAACAACAACGCGCTTAAAGAACTGAATGACAAGTATACGGACGTGCAGGACGCGTTCACGGATGTTGCGACAAACTTCTCCGAGGCGTCCAATGCAATGAAATATTATTTCTACACGGGCACGACCGAGATCATTAAAGATGAAGCGGGCGAATATTTCGAGCAGTACGACAAAGAAGATTTCGAAGTGATCGCAGCGTTTGAAAGCGCAGGCAGTGCGCACGGCTTTAATTTTGAAGATCTGAAAGATTACAACAAGCAGAGCGCGTATTACAACGTGATCGGAAAAGTGACGGAGGACGATGCGGAGACGATCGCGGAATCTTTGAAGACCGATCTGTTGGTAGCCGAAGAAGAAACGGCCGAGGATGCCGGATGGACGTGGCAGTGGGCAGCGATCTTCGTACCGGTCGGTGTTGTAGTCATAGCGGGTGTGGTCGTAGCGGTTGTACTGTTGAAAAAGCGTGCAAATAAGCGCTAAAAAGAATGAAATGATAAAAAAAGGCGGAAATATTTCCGCCTTTTTCTATGTTCTGCGTAAAAAATGCTGTTTTCGCCGTAAAAATGCGAAAAAAAACAAAAAAACGCTCAAAAAATCCTTTACAAACTTCGCATGAACGAGTATAATACATCGCAGAAAAAGGCAGGAAATGGAAAAAAAAGGAAGATTTATTTTTTTCTGTCTGCACATAGTATATTGCGCCGTAATACCATATAGTAACGGAGAAAAGATTCGGGAGAAAAAGAATGGCAAAGTATAAGAAATGCCCCAGGTGTGAGTTGAATTATATTGAGGAGGATAAAGACTACTGTGACGTCTGTCTTGCCGAAATGCAGGGAGGAAAATTGAAATTTGCCGACCTGGATGACGACGAGGAGATGGAAAAGACAGAACTTTGTCCGGTCTGCGGGGAAAACTATATGCGTCCCGGGGAAAAGATGTGCGATGAGTGCAAGAAAAACGCCGAATACGAAGAAGAGGACGACATCGATCCCGAAAAAGACGAAGAGTGGCGCAATTATCTCGATGAAGATACCGATGATCTTGTACTGGAAGATGACGGGATCGATATCGGCGAAGAGTTCACGGACGACTTTGAAGACGATGATTTCGGCGACAGTTATGTAGACGAGAGCGAGAGTGCGGAATCCGAGTCGGAAGATGTGGAATACGACGCAGATGATTTTGATGCGTTTGACGACGAAGAAGAGGACGACGAAGAAGAGGACGAAGACGACGACTTTTAATCGTTTTGCGCAGCGGCGCAGGACGGAAAAAGGG
>CABQND010000010.1 GCA_902465495.1 uncultured Eubacteriales bacterium | reverse complement strand
TCATCGGTAAACCTCTTTTCAACCACGCGACTATCGCGTGGTTTTCGTTATACAAAAAAGAACCTGGCGTTAATCAACGCCAGGCCCAAGAAAGTTTTGCATTACCAAACTCCGCAAGATTTATTTGAACTAAATCTCTCTAACTGTTGCACTTAACTTGACAATTCATCTTTAGACTTTCTTTTTCCTTATGAACACTGTTGCACCAACCCCGACCATACAAAGAACGGAAAACCCTTCGGCAGGTAGAACATTACTCGCACAGCCGCCTTTTGGCGTTTCACCCGCATCGGAAACCTCTTTGAACGTGACCGTCACTGTCCCGCTCTGATATACTGCGCCCGAATGCCAATATTCTGTCGCAGTATTATACGTCAACGGTGTTCCTTCAAAGGTTACACTGTCCACGGCATATCCTTCGTTTGGTTCCACCGCAACTTTAATGGTGTCGCCTTCATATACCGCCGTCGTTGATTTTTCTAAAACGCAAGAGCCTTTTGTTTCATCAAAACTGTAAGAAATTGAATAGCTCGTTTTAAGGCCAAACACCGCTTGCACAACATAATTTTTGTCCGGCGCCTCGATCACATATACATTGTCTCGCACATCCGCCGTCTTGTCTTCGCCGTTGATTGTCAAAGAGATCAACTTATGGTGTTTGTCGTAAGGTTTAAACGTCAGCGTGATCTGCGAGCTGTCTTCGTTATATTCGGTAGCGCTCATTGTGCCGTTTCCCGACACTTCCGAAACAATATAGTGCCTGTTGATCGCTTCGATCGCCTTCTGGGCAAAACGGTTTCCCAGCGTCCGCATATCATTGGCATTGAAATGGTATGCATCCGAACCGATTATGACATTTTCGCCGTTTTCCCCTTGCGTATTTGTAAGAAGATCTTCGGTATTGACCGTATACACCTGCGTAACCGTCGGATCGGAGGCGACTTCGCGCAAAGCATTGTTGAACGTTTCGTTCACGGTGCGGTACGTATAGGAATAAAAAGTGGGAGAGATCTCGCCCATGACAAACGGCATTGCCGAAAGATCGGTACCCGTAATTTCGCTTAGATCGGCGCGGATGTCGGAAATGAACGTCTTGATCAGCGTCTTATACAATTCGGGATAGTCGCGGTCGTCCTCCCCCTGCATCCAGATCATCGCTTTGACGACGGGCGTGTATCCCATTTCCACAAGATTCCCGTACACGGTGCGGAAATTTTCTACAAAATTTTCGTACTGAATGCCCGTCGCCCCGCTGCGCTCTGCCGGCCAAAGCGAACGCGGATACCAGTTTCCGTACAAAACACTGCCGTTTCCCGTATTGTTGTCCCGAAGCGACGTGCCGCCCGCTGCCGATTTGAATATAAACGCGGGATTTTCTGCAGTATAATATGTGCTGAGATATTCTGCCATACCGTATTCGGGACCTATGTATGTCGATCCCATGCCGAGCCCGTCTCGCACCGCTGTATAATCGTCGGCCTCCAGCATATTCTGCCGCGTCGTCCCCGTCGCCCGCTGTTTATCCACTTGCCCGCCATACAAAACGGCATCAAAGGTCTGCTTTTCTACACCCGTACCCGATTCCGTCTTCGTGTATCCAGCAGCATTGGACTGCCCGCCGATCAGATACATATCGATTCTTTTTTCTTCCGCCGCAATCGTGTCCGGCGGCTGTGAAAATATCGGCACCAACATGGCTATACAAATCAAAATTGCAAACAACGCCGCAAAAAATGATATTTTTTGTGTACGATTCATGCAAAGCCCCCTTTACTTTTTTTCAACAGTATAGTTTCCCTTTTCGTAATCCACCGTGATCATTGTTCCGTCCGAATAGGTCACGCGATAAAGTCCTTCTCCTAATTTTTCATGATTCTCCATGAATTCATATTGCAGGTATTTGAGCTTTTCGTATTCGTCATATGCCACCTTGATCGCATCTACTGCCGCGTCAATTTCCTCGTCGCTTCCGCAATGCAGGTCGAGATCCCCCATCCAGTTGTGATTGTCGCCGAATTTACTGTAAAAGTACATCAAAGGTCGACCGCCGTATTCGATAAATTTTAAATGCTGATAGGTGTCCTTGACGGGATAATTGACCGTCTGCGAAGTCGGATTGGACATCACGATCCCGTGATACACTAACTGCCAGAAAGGAATGCCTTCATCAAACAAAGGATTCTGCTCGTGCGTCAATTTGGATTGTACCCCTATATACAGGATCGCATCCACATCCGAATTCATATAGTCCATATACCCTTCGGACTGATACCCGCCGAATAAATCTTTCGCCAGCCGCGCGAGTTTGTGGTGATATTCCCACGCCTGTTTGCGCGTGACAGGATGATTCTTATCATAGCACTTTTCCGGAATGATCGCCGTCAGCTCGTCGATATAATGCAGACCATAAAAACCGTACCCGCGCACCTTAGGAAGATCCTTCACCGCATAATGCTCATATGCCGTCTTCGCACACAAATGATACGGCTCGCCGCCGTTCAGCCCGCCCTTGATATAATGCTCGCGCACATACGGCTCGGGGTCTCCGTTCGCGTTGAGTTTTTTTGTCAAAAGGTCACGGTCAAAATTATTTGCGATCTCATACGCACCGCAGGATACCGTATGACAAACCATCAGATATCCCAAACGCTGCGCCTTTGCGATGCACTCGCGCAACGCTTCGTCGCCGCCAAACCGCTCATCGCTCGGATATTGCTGCGGGAAACGCCCGTCATGCCCGCCGGGTCCCCAGCCCACAAGGCAGATCTCCGCATGTTTGATCCCCTTTTTGTGCATTTTATCAATAATCTTGTTCAGCGTCGCAACGTCGCAGGCTACTTTCATGGGCGGCTCGTTTTTGAGATTTTGATGCCGCACGGGCGTGGGGATGGGCTTCCAGCCCATCCGCACGCGAAGTTCCATGCCTTCCGCTGCACGCCGCAAAGCTTCGCGCTTGCGAGCCCGTTCTTTTAAAGGAACGCAGCCTTTATAATCCATTTGGTATTGCCTGTAAAAGCGCGCCATATCCGAATACGTTGCGTTCGGCATTTTTGTGTAGACGACTGAAACATCTTCGTCCGGCTCGTCTCCGTCGAATCGGAACTGCGGAGAGATCGTGTACTCTCCGTCTTTGCTCTCCACATAAAACCTGGCATCACACGCCTGCCCCTGTACACGCACAAACACGGCGTTTTCATTTTCGCAGATCCCGCAGACAGTCGTTGCCGTCGGCCATGTACGGAACAATGTATTGGGTTTCTCGTCAAAGCGACAAAGCGCAAATCCGTAATAAAAGTTCGTCGGGAAAAACATATAACCGCGATCGCCCGCATGCGCAGTCGTTAGCGAAGAATGTATGATCAGTGTTTCAAAGCGCGGATTGCAAAGGCGTTCTCTCGGGATCGTAACGGTGACGGTGTTCCCATTTTCGCATACGGAAGGCTGCAATGTAAGCGTGTGTCCCTCACGCGTTACGCCCGTGACGGTAAAAACTGTTTTCATGATTGATATTCTCTCCTGTCGTTTTTTAATATTAGTTCGGTCAATTTTCCGAATCTGCTGCTATATAATCTGCCCTCGCAGAGAACGCGGGATGCGCTTTATATGCCGCCACAGCGTCGGCCGGAACAAAGATCGCAACGTCGTCGGGCGTAGTGCCGTTCATCAATACGTTGACGTTTATCCCGTTGTTTCCGGGCACCGTCGGCGGCACTGCGGAACGGAACGTCACCTTTTCCAGCGACGAACAATTGCCCAGCGTGATATCGCCGATCGTCATAGCGTCTTCGGAAAGGAAAGTGACTTCTTTCAGTCCCGTATTCGCGTAGAGCGCAGCACGCCCGATTGTTTTTACGCTCGCAGGGAAAACAATCCTCTGCAAACCGCTGTCAGTGGCTCCGCCTTCGCTGGTTGCACGGAATGCGTACGGTCCGATTTCCTCGATCCCTTCTTCGATCACGATCTCCGCAAGGGCCGTGCGTTTTAAGAACACATATTGCCCGATCGAGCGGAGCGTTGACGGAAGCGTGATGCTCGTAAGATAGTTTTTCGCACCGTTCGTCGTCAGGTTGAACGCGTTGTTTTCAATGGTCACAACGCTGCCTAAGTCGACACTGCGAAGATTTGTGCAGTTGCTGAACGCCGCGTTCCCGATCGTTACAACACTTCCGGGAAGGATGACCGACACGATCTCCGAACAACCGTCAAAGCCGCCGGCAGCGATCTCCGTGACCGGTTTCCCGTTGTACATGTCAGGTATCTGCAAAGTTTCCGGCATCGTGCCTGCTCCCTTTGCGATCGCGTATCCGCTCCCGTCCGAGGTTTCCGTATAAATAAACGAATCCATGAACGAATCATATATGTAATTCGCCCGCGATGCAAACGCCGGATGCGCACGATACGTTTCAACAGCGCCGTCGGGAACTTTGATCCCCGCATTCGCCGGAGTGCTTCCCGTAAACAGTACGTTCGCATTTGTACCCGTATCGGGATTTGCGGGAACAGTCGGCGGCGTCGCAGAATGGAATGTCACCGTCTGCAATGCCGAACAATTGCCCAGCGTGGAATCGCCGATCGTCATCGCGCTTTCGGAAAGGAACGTCACTTCTTTCAGACCTGTGTTTCCATAGAGTGCCGCACGCCCGATTGTTTTCACGCTCGCGGGGAACACAATACTCTGCAAACCGCTGTTCACTTCGCCGCCTTCGCTGGTCGCACGGAATGCGTACGCTCCGATCTCTTCGATCCCTTCTTGGATGACGATCTCCGCAAGCGCGGTACGTTTCAGGAATATATATTGCCCGATCGAACGCAACGTCGACGGAAGCGTAATGCTCGTCAAATAGTTTTCTGCGCCGTTTTTCGTCAAATTAAAAGCATTGTTTTCAATGGTGACAACATTCCCGAGATCGACGCTGCGAAGTCCCGTGCAATCGGTGAATGCGCCGTTGCCGATCGTTTTAACATTTTCGCCGATGATAAGCGTTTCCACCTGCGTACAGCCTTTAAAGCCGTCTGCCAAAATGGTTGTGACAGGTTTTCCGTTAAACGTTGCGGGAATTTCGAGTGTCTGCGGCATCACGGCATCGTTTGCCTTCGCGATCGAATACCCCGCGACAAACCCTGAATCGTCCAATATTGCCCTGTAACTGAAATTGCCTTCCGTAACTTCGGGGATAAATCCGTTTTCGGTCACTTCGCGCTTTTCGGTAGGATGTGCATAGAACGTCACGCCCTTGCTGTTGGTGCCCGTGCGGTTCACGCCCGCCGTATAACCGTCAAACCCGGGCGTATATGTCTTGACGTCGATGTACGTCGGCGTGGTTTTTGTATTGTCAAATCCGAGATACAGTTCGTACACGATCTCGTATCGTCCGCTTACACCTTCGCCTCGGTCGTTGACCGTCACCCGATATGCCGTACGCGTGAGATTTTTATTGTTCGCACAATACAGGTCAGTGTTCGGATAGAGAATGAAATATGTATTGCTCCCTGCCGAGTTGGCGCCGTGTCCGAAATTATTATTCCAGATATTTACATCGACGTGCGTAAGATAGTCACGGCTCTCTGCCGCGGCATTCGCCGCTTCCTCGCCCGTCAGCGCCAGTTTGACCGTATCCACCGTCTGCACCGCTTTCACCCAGATCCCTTCGTCCGTCGCATAGGCCTGGTAATTGTAATAATTCGGATCGGGCGACTGCGCATATTGCTCGATATCGCTCCATTCCCGCCATGCAGGCTCCAGCCCGTAGAAAGGATCGGCGTCGATCAGCCCCGCTTCGTTCACATGGAAGAAGGTGTCGGGCGTCATCAGATAATGGTTGCGCAGCCACAGCCAGCTGTCTGCCTCCATTACGGCAGTATAATTGAGATGCCTGTCTGCAATAAACGCCATTTCGTTGGGCGTCTTGACTGCATAATCCATCCCCACTTCGGCAGGCTTTTCGCTCAGCCCGATCGTTTCGTAAGGAATGAAAACTTCGTATGTCGTGAGCGACGTGTATCCGTACGGCCCCGTTTCGGACGGGAGCGTTTCCGTCTTCACCGCCGTCTTGACCGCCGCATATACGGGAAGCATGTTCACAAAGCCCGTGATCCCTTTTTCTGCCTGGTATTTTCCGTCCACGTCCACGGCGAAACGATAGAATCCGTTTCTTTTTACGTTTTCTTCATACGTGCCGCCCTGGTTGTTCGCATCGATATAAAATTCAATGCCGTCGTTGTTCCAAATAACAAAGTTGTAACGGGTAATGACCTTGTCATATACCTGCGCCAGCACGTATACGCCGTCTTCGCCCAGATAGGATTTGAACGAAGCGCGCTCCGTCCTGTTCAGATTTGCTTCGTCCGCTTCGTACATCTTCACCGCGTCTTGCGCCTGCCAGACCGCTTTCTCCGCATCGGCATCCAGCACATTCGCACACTCGACATTGTTCGCATCCACCGTAAACCCTTGATCGGTCAGACGGGCATACGTCGCGGGACTGTCAATGTTCATGCCCGTGATCGCATACCATGTACGCGTCGAATGCATAAAGCTGTGCGCATACACGCTCGCGGGCATCAGTCCGATCTCGGAAGGTTTTTCATCCAGCAAAAGCACCGAATACGGTACAAATACCTCCACCGAAAAACCCTGCGCCGCGTCCGGCGTGTTCAGTTCGCCGTTTACCTTTGCCGCCGTCAGACAGGGCAACCAGAAAAATGCCCACTGATAATCGGAATCGCCGATCCTGCGGCCGATCCACGTCGTGTAGTCTCCGTTCGCCGCCACGCGGATCTGGACCATGTCCGGACGTACGCGCGCGCCCACCTTGTTCAGCTCTTCCAGACTCTCCGACAGCGCGGGGCGCGGATCGATCATGAACTCCATCGAATCGTTTTCAAAAAATTGCTTTTCGTCCGAATAATACACGCTGGTATCGTCGCGCTCTGCGTAAATGTACACGCCGCTCTCGCCCAGATATGCGCGAACTTTTACGCCGATATTGTATTGCGGCTCGGTAAATTCGAGCAAGCCCGCATCCGCCCAAAAACTTTCGTTTGCAACGCCGTCGATCGTAACCCCTTCGTCGGCAACGACCGGCTCCACAAGCGAATCGGGCTTGCGCGCATTTTCAAAAGAATATTCGTCCCCGCCCTTGGAACATGCCGCAACAAGAAAACCTGTCAGCATGATCACAAAAATGACGGCGAGACATACGAGCAGTCTTTTTCTGTTTTTCCCCATATCTGCTTCCCCCCTTATTTGCCCAGGATCACGATCTCATTGAGCGCAAATTCGCCCTCTTCGCTGATCGTGATCGTGATCTTAGACGTGCGCACCGGCGAAAATTCCGCAATGAACGCACTGCCCGGGATCTTGACTTCATAATCATATTCGTCGACATAGCGCATCGACGGCGACATTTTTAAATCGGTGATCGTACGATCGCCCAAATCGATCTTTTCCACGTCGTCGACGCAGAGCGCATAGTCCGCACTGTCGCAGATCATGACCGCCGCCACGTCTACTTCTTTTTCAAACGTGAGTACGATCTTTGCCTTTTTGTTCAGCACAAGTTCGCTGTCTTTGCTTTCGCTCCACAGGAAATTGATACTATTGTCCGAAAGCTGCGCCGTTTCCTGCCCATTGACCGTGATTTTTGCCTGCGACGCAAGATTGGTATACTCGCTTGCCCCCGAAGGCAACGGCTGCGGCGAAGTCGTCGGCCCGTTGATTACCAGCCGTTCACCGTCAAACAGTGCGCGATCAAAGTTAATTACGCGCGAGGTGCCTCCGTCTACCGTGTCAGCGTGCGAATGATACGCTACAAACAATTCTTTCCCGTCTATGCTCCAAAACCAACAGTTATGACCCGTGCCGGAAGTGAATTCCCACTCGCTGTCCACCGCAAGGATGGGGTTGTAGGCGACCTTTTCAAACCCCTCCACAGGCGAATCGGATACCGCCACGCCCACCGAATAATAACGGCTCTGGTAATAGTTCGCCGAATACATCAGGTAATACTTTCCGTTATGCTTCATCATCTCCGGCGCTTCGTTCCAGCGCGGCAAAGAATCGGGATTTTCCCACTGCTGTTCCGGCTCGATAATATCTTCGCGAAGCGTTCCCTCTTTTACCGTGACCATGTCTTCATCCAATTCCGCCACACAAATCTTACTGATCTGATCGACCTGGTCTTTGGAAAAATACATGTAAATTTTTCCGTCTTCGTCGATAAATACGTTCGGATCGATCATCGTAAACCCAAAATCGAAGGGCATCACTGTCCTATCGATCGAACCGCCTTCCGCCGTCGTATCGATCTCCGCAAACGGTCCCGCCGGATTATCGGCAACCGCAACGCCTATCCCCATTTTTCCCGTGTACGCGTTCCTGCCCGAATAATACATGTAGTACTTTCCATCTTTGGCAACAACCTCGGGCGCCCACAAGTTATGCACCGACCATGCATCGCGCGCCGGAGTGAACACCGGTCCAAGTTCTTGCCAATCCGTCAGATTTGTACTCCTGTACGCCGGTATGTATGTGTTTCCGGTAATATACAGATAGTAATATCCGTCCGCAACCAATATGTACGGATCCGCACCGCTGAGCGAACGGTCGTTTTGGTAGAACAGCTTTGAATTGAACTCTTGGTCCGCATCGGTGTAATCGTAATACCACGACGAATCGCTGCACCCGCAAACAGCGAAGAACAACGTTGCCGTCAAAAGTATCGCCGCCAATGTCATCAATTTTTTCTTCATAGATCCCCCTGCGTTTTTTCTTCACTCGCGCGTATTTCCGCGCGTTTTCAGGCCTTCAGGCCCGACATGGCGATGCCTTCCACAAAATACTTTTGCATCGTCACATAGAATACGAGCATCGGCACGATCATGATGATCGTCGCCGCCATGACTTTCGGCCAGTTGTTGTCAAAACCGCTGCTCATCAGATTGACTACCAACTGCAGCGTGAAACGGCTTTCACTGTTTAAGTACAGCATAGGCCCGAAATAATTGTTGTAGCCACCCACGAACCATAAGATCAGCTGCGCGACGCAGGCGGGTTTTGCCAGCGGAAGAAAGATCCAGATAAATGTGCCGAAATAACTCAATCCGTCCAGCCGCGCCGCTTCGCCCAATTCATCGGGCAGCCCGTTAAAATATTGCCGCAGATAAAACACACAGCTGATACCGCCGAATACTTCCGGAAGCATCAGCGGCCAATAAGTATCGATCCAGCCCAGCAAATCGTAAATGACATAAGCGGGAACCATCGTAACGACACCCGGAAGCATCATCGTCATCAAAAGGATGGTAAACATTACCTTTGATGCGGGAAATTGGATCTTTGAAAACGCATACGCCGACAAAGAGGAGGTAAAAATACCTACAAACATCGGCGGGGACACAACGATCAACGTGTTCAAAAGGCCGCGCCAAATCGCCGCCGTTTCCAATACTTGTACATAAGCATCGACCGTAAATTCCCACGGGATAAAATGGAAAGGAATGCGCGTCGATTCCATCAATGTCTTAAACGAAGTACTGACAACAATCAGATACGGCAACAAAACAAACAGGCAAAACAATGCCAATATAAAATAATTGACGGCCAAGATAATATATCTGCGTACTTTATGCTTTTGATTATACTTCATAGTTCACCCATTTCTTTTCCAACCAGAAATTCGCCGCCGTGAACAAGATCACGATGATTCCGACAATCCACGACAACGCCGAGGCGTAACCCATGCCGTAATCGAAGTTCAGATACCCAAACGCGGAATTGTAAACATGAAAGACCATCGTCAGCGTCGAATAATCGGGACCGCCGTTGGGCGTCATGACCAAAAAGTTTGCAAACGATTGCAACGCGTTGATGAAACCCATGACAATCAGATAAAAAGTCGTCGGGCTGATCATCGGAAACTCGATACGGAAAAAGATGCAAAAACGACTTGCTCCGTCAATGCTCGCAGCTTCGATATACGAACGATTGACCGCCGCAAACGCCGCCGTGTACAAAATAATGCCGAACCCGAGATTTCCCCATACCGTCTGCAAAATGATCACACCCATCGCGGTACTTGTTTCATGCAGCCAATCCACGCGCGGAAGGCCCAAGATATCCATTAGGTCATTGAGCACACCGTAGTTATAATCGAAAACCCATTTCCACATCACCGACGTCGCAATGACCGAACAAACAAACGGAATGAACAGGATCGCGCTGATCAGTTTGTGACCGTGTGTGATATTCCGCAGCAGCATCGCGATCAAAAGCGCCAGCACGGTGCGCAGCAGTACCGTCGTGATCGCATACACAAACGAATTCAGAATGCTCTTAAAAAACAGAGTATCTTCCGTAAAAATGTGTATGTAATTCGCAAAACCGACCATCTCGATATCAAAGATGTCGAATGTCTTCATCTCGCCGAAACTCATATACAGCGACAGGCACATCGGCACAAAACTGAACAGAAAAAAACCGATCAGCGGCGACATCGCAAATACCGTGCCCGCAATATTTCTGCGCCTGTTCATTCCCAGTTTGAACAGTTTCGACTCTTTGACAGCATTTTCTCCCGCTCTATTCATCGTAATATCCGTCGATGATCGCCTGCGTCGACGCCTCGCGCGCCTGGCAAAGCTCTGCCAGCGTCATTGTCCCGCCCAGCACTTTTGTGTTGAGATCGTTTGCCCATTCGTTGATCCACGCTTTACTCGGCAGATATCCCCAGTCGCCAACGCGCTGATATTCCGCCGCATCCAAAAAGATACCCATGTTCGCAGGTTTTTGGTCAGGCTGAACAAAAACAGCTTCCGCAAGCGCTTTCGTATTCGGATAAGAAAATCCTGCGCCCGCAAGTTTGGTTTCGCCCTCCACGCCCGCCGCATATTCGATAAATTCCCACGCGGCTTCCTTTTTCGCGCTCTTTTCGGTGATGCAATACGCTGTGCTGCCGCTGTGCCCCGAAGCTATGCCGTGTTCCGCTTTCGGCCAAGGCGCCACATCCCAGTCAAACCCTGCCGGATGATCTTCCGGATAAATCGTGCTGCGCAAAATACCCATACTGTTTACACCCGCCGCAAACATCGCCGCCTGGCCCGATGAGAAAATCCCGTGGCTGGAGTTGGACGATGTAACATCAGGGCGGGGAGATACGCCGTGCGTCGCAGACAATGCCACAAAATATTCCATGGCATCCAACTGGCTGGGCAGCTCCCGGCACTTCGCCTTGTCCGCGTCCGTAAGCGCGCCCTTGTCGTTGTATTCGACAATTTCACCTTCCGCATATTCCGTTCCGTTGACTGTGACTGTCTCCCCTTCTTTCACACTGTAATTGGGAGTATCGTCGAACAGCGTAAACACATATTTCCCGCCGCGCGGCAGGCTCGCGTCTTCCACCCATTTCAGGCAATCGCCGCCCACGCTCCAACCGAATCCGAACCAGTTCGTCACATAGATCCCGTATTTGGTGATGCTCCTGTCGTTGCGCACCGGCGCATCTGCGTTGCTCGTCAGATACTGCGACAGCGAAAGCAGCTCGTCCCAGTTCAGTGCGATCTGATTGCTGAAATATTTTTGCCCTTCATGCTCAAAGTACGCCGCATCCGTGCCGTACTGCGCCATCTGTTCTTCCGCACTCAGCGTCAAAATTTCAATGTCCACTGCGGCAAATGCTTTTTTGTTGTAAAAAAGAGCTGTCGGCGACAGGTCGCGCAGAATACCGTACAGTTTGCCTTCGCCTCCTTTACGTTGGTCAATGTCGTAGCGGTAACGCGATACTCCTTCCTGATACATTTCTTCAATATTGATCGCGTCGCTGTTTGCCGCAAACTCATCCAGTTCCGCAAGCCCCCCGCGCTCGATCCAAGGTTTGATTTCACCGTCGCCCGCAATGATCACATCCGGCACCGAACGCCCCGCCAATGCGTTTTGGATCTTTTGTTCGTAATCGCCTGTCTTGACAGGCGTGTAATTGACGGTAATGCCCGATGTGTTCGTCTTGTTGAATTCATCGACAAGTTCGCGGGTAAGCTGAATTTCAACTTCGTTTCCATACCCCCAAAACGCGATCGTCGTCGAAGATCCGTCTCCTCCTCCGCCGCACGCCGCAAGTCCGAAAAGCAAAGCCGCTCCACATACTGCGCTTACCAATTTTCGAATGATCTTTTTCATTGTTTCCTCCTCGTAATTTCCATATTTGTTTTAATGATCTGTTTCTCGGCTTATTTATAATCAACAAACAGATCCCCGTCTTTATCAAATCCCGCGTCCGCTACGCACACCACGCGACTGCCCTTGGGATCGTTGTAATCCGCATGAATATGAAAAGCACATTTGAGCTTCCCGTCTTTTGCCGTAAAAAAGGAATTGTGCCCCGGACCCGACATCTCGTTTTCCACATACGCAAGAATGGGATTTTTTTCACTCTTGCAGTACGGTCCGTCCGCCCGCTCCGCCACCGCAAACCCGACCGCATATTTCCGGCTCGCATAATAGTTTGCCGAATAGGTCAGATAATACTTTCCGTCGTGCTTTAAAACGAACGGCCCTTCGTTCCACTGCCATTCCTTGTTCTGCGACGTTTCCCACTCGCAATCCGGCGTTGAAATCAACTTATATTCGCCGATCGTCTTCGTCAGATTGTCGTCTAAACGAATGCACATCGTCTGGCTGGTATGCACACCGTTTACAATATTGGTAGGACAGTCCATCGAGAAAAAGAGATAATTCTTCCCGTCGTCATCTCGGAAACAGTGCGCGTCGATGGTCGATTTGCCTTCTACCGCCAAAAGCGGCTGCGAAAATGCGTCCCGAAACGGACCTTCGGGAGTATCGGCTATTGCCACACCGATTCGCAAAAGCTCCGAACCTTGCTCGCGCGCCGAATAATGCATGATGTATTTCCCGCGATGCTTTACCACTTCGGGCGCCCAAAAATTTTTATATCCGAAACTTTGTTCGCTCGTCAGGCAATAACCTGCGTCTTGCCAGCTTTGCAGATCGTCGGATACATGACACTTGAAACCGGGCACCGACCCCGGCGTCGTCGCGTACATGTAATACTTATCTCCGTCCCTGAGTATGTACGGATCGGCGCCCGAAACGCCCGTGTTCAAAAAATGCAATTTCCTGCCTCCTTATTGCGATTATTCTTCCCGCGCGCATTTTGCTTTTTTCGCCCGCGCGCACTCTATATATATACTCTATACCCGCAAACGCAATTTTTCAATAGTAAAAATCCCACAAAAACATTGCAAAAAGCAAAATTTTTTGATATAATCGTTTCTATGGAAAATTCTACCGTAAAATTAAACTTTAACGTGCTGCCCCACTTTCTGACAGCAGGTATCCGACAATTTTTGCCAGGCGAACGTCATATCTCTCGAATGGTTGAAAATCGCTCTATTCTTATCATATTGCGAAAAGGAACACTCCGCTTTTCCGAAAACGGCGTTAAATGCGAAGTGCGGCCGGGCGAATATTACATCCAGCGGCCGCACAACTTTCAGGACGGTCCCGTCCCGAGCGATTCTCCCAATTATTTTTACATCAGCTTTACGGGCGCGGCATACGGTACAGACGGAACTCTGCCTATCCGAGGAAATTACGACCCCGCCCGCATCAATCCTCTCATCGACGCTATCAGCGGACTCAGCCTCACGGCCTCCGCGCTCGAATACGAATCCCTGCTGTATTCCCTGCTCAC
The DNA here is from genome assembly GCA_902465495.1 of uncultured Eubacteriales bacterium. Classification (GTDB taxonomy): domain Bacteria; phylum Bacillota; class Clostridia; order Christensenellales; family Borkfalkiaceae; genus Borkfalkia. The sequence goes on along the minus strand of CABQND010000010.1, from coordinate 28,462 downwards.
CGAGCTGTACAAAAGCCAGCACACAGACACTGCCGCGCAGAAAATCCATTCCTTCCTCATTTCTCATTATACCGAACCCGTCACCATTGCGGATATCGAAAATACTGTCTACCTTTCCAAAAATCAAATCATCAATCTTTTCCGCGAGGCGTACGGTCTTCCGCCGCATAAATACCTGACCGAATACCGCATGGTCAAGGCGGGCGATCTGATCGCTTTTACCGATCTTCCCTTTACGCGTATCTGCAGCATGGTCGGCATTGAGGATTATTCTGTCTTTTATCGTGCTTTTTTGAACAAATTCAAAATGTCCCCTAAGGAATACCGCGACTCCTTCATCGCGGACGTCCCGCCCATACAGAGTTTTCCCCGTCCGTAAAAGACGCGTTTTCGTAAAGAAACAATCAGCGGCATACCCTTCCGCCATCTCCGCCCCGCACAAGCGCCTGCACAGAATTGAGATCTTCCTGCATGAAATCACCGTAATGCGTATATTTGAGCGCCGATGCTGCGGCGGCAAAATCCACACTCTCCTGCGGCTTCATACTGTGGCGCAGCGCATAAATGAGAGCTCCCGCAAAGCAATCTCCAACGCCGATCCTGTCCACGATATCGCTTATTGCATACGTCCTGCTTATGTATGGTTTTGCCTCCCCGCGCAAACAAAGGATACCGCCCCACTCATTGCGGTCTGCATTTTCGCTGCGGCGCAATCCCGAAGCAATGCACGAAATCCCCGGATACGTATCAAACATTTTATCGCACATCCCAACAAACTGCTCCGCATAGGGCAGTTTGTTTTTCTTTTCGTCCTGCGCATATCCCAGACAGCGGCAATGATCGTCCACACCTGCAAAAACCACGTCGGCGCGCGACAAAAACATCGGAATGACTTCTTCCGCCGTCCTGCCCCAACGCCAGAGTTTGCTGCGATAATTGACATCGAACGAAACGCGTATACCCGCCGCGCGGCAATGCTCCGCGGCATGAAGACTTTGCGTGCAAAGCGTCTCTGTAAGAGCGGGCGTGATGCCTGTTACATGAAACCAATCACAGTCCGAAAGCGCCTTTCCCCAATCGATCGAATCTTTTTTCAAACAGGCAAACGCACTGCCGTCGCGGTCGTACAAAACTTTGGAAGGGCGCATGTTTGAACCCGTTTCGGTAAAATATACGCCCATCCTTCCTTCCGTAAACAGTATGTTGCCCGTACCGACCCCGCAAGCGGCCAGTTCGGCAACAGCGGTTCGGCCCCAATCATTTTCGGGAAGCGCAGTGACAAACTCCGCATTATCCCCGAAAAGCGCATTGAGCACCGCCACATTTGCTTCGGCACCGCCGAACGTAACACGCAATGAAGGCGCCCTGTATAATAACTCTTTCCCGGGCGGCGACAGACGCATCATCAATTCTCCGAATGCTGTCAGCTTTTTCATACGCTTCCTCCATTGATCCGTGAGCGTCACGACATATATTTGTCGCGGAACGCAATCAATGCCTTTTTAAAGCATTCCATCGGAACACGCGCACTTCCCGCGCCGATCAGCCCGCCGTTATGGTTGAACATGCCGCCGTGAATTTCGGGCGCGATCCCCGTCTTTAAAACCTTGCGGATATCGATGCCCACAGGCGTAAAATCGAAATCCAGATTGGGCACGGGGAAATTCGGGTTTTTCGCAATGCTGATCTGCTCCATTTCCCGCGTCAGGTTGATCGCATCGCGCAGTTTCATGCCGCGCAGGGCGCAGACGATCGGGCTCGCCGCCGCCGCCATTCCGCCCAGTCCCGCACATTCCACGACACAACTGTCGCCGATCCACGGAAGCTGATCTTTTTCGGTGTATTTGGATGATGTGTAGCGTCCCCTCATCATCGGCGCGGGTGCCGTAAACCATTGCCCGGGAAGTCCCGCGACTTTAATGCCGAATTCTTTTGCGTTGCCGCCGAATGCAGTCACCATCGTCGAATATTCGATCCCCTCTGCCGAAAGCATTGCCGCCTTGCTCGCGCCCTGACCGTAGCAATGGAAAAACCGCGGCGTCTGCACGACATAATCGACAACTTTCATGATCTGTTCTTTCGGATAATCGGCACGGAACAGATCGGGAAGAATCTGTTTATCAAACAAAAGATCCGCCGCGGTCTGCCTCGTATGATGCTCGTCGCCCATCTGCAACGCCTCGGCAAGAATGGGCTTGATCGCAAGCCCGCCGCGCTTTTTCAAAACATCGCGCAGAATCGGGAACAACTCTTCGCGCATATAACGCAGATTTTCCGCAATCTCGGGCGAATACAGTCCCCAGCCGCAGAACCCTCCTTGAAACGGTCCCTCCGCAGGGAATGTCGCCGCCCGCTTGCCCGTACGTCTGTCCTCGATCACGATCATGGCGACCGATTTCGTGATGATGCCCGTACCGGCACCGACCGTATTGTGATTGTGTGCGCTGTCCATCTCGATCGCTCCCGATTCCAGAAGTTTCAACGCCTCTTCTTCGGTCTTTGCCCAACCCTCAAACAACACGCCGCTGACCATGCCGCGCCGATGCAGCATGCACATATCCCGAAACTCCACCGGAGGCCCCGAATGCAGGATCATATGATCTTTCAAGCCTTCCACGCACTCCCCCGCAGGCAGTATATCTACCCATACCGGGTCTGCATCGATCACGCAATGCACTGCCGCATCGTTCGCTCTCTCGATACGTTCTTTGATATCCATATAAGGTCTTCCTCCTACATTAAATCATCCAAAATATCCGCAACGTCCTTGTCCGGCTCCACAGGCGGACGCCAGTCCAACTGCACAGCTTTGGCGCCCTGCGTCGCCACTGCATCGTAAAACGCCGCAAGCCCGATGTTGATCACTCGCAGTTTTTCTTCTTTACAAGTCTTTTCGTTTTGCGCCTTCATGCACTCAACCTCCTTAAAATCGCCGCAGCAAGACAGGCGCTATCTTTATTGCTCCCTGTCACAATTACACCCGCCGCGCGAAGCTCTTCGGCGATGCGCTTGACATTTTGCGGATCGCCTTCCGCCCCGCAGATATTTGCAATCACCGTAAGCTTTCCGCCCCGCCTCGAAATTGCCTCACGGCAAAGTTTTGCCGCTTCGTCCGCAGGATGAACATGTACCCCCGGGCCCGTGATCACGTCAAACACCGCTACCGCCGTGCGCTCATCATCCAATATTTTTTGCAGTTTGGCATTGCGGAGCGCAGGTTCAAATACGGGATGCGGCGCGCACTGCGTATATTCCTCCGCCCCGAGATCCAGCACTGCATGCCCCGCAGTATCTGCGTTTCCCTTTTCCGTTCCGGGTACGTTTCCGCAAAACTTTACGAAAGGCAGCTCCTGCTTCCAGTACAGCACGCTCTCTTCCGCAAAGGTTCCGCCGCAATACAGCGCCCGCAGATATTTCTGCTCCTTCCCATACTTTTTACACTCGGCTTCCGCAAGGGCGTCGATCTCGTCTTGTGTCATGATACTCGCAGTTTTCCCGCCCGCAAGGCGCACCGCGATCAGCGCAGCGTCCGCCAAAAATTCCGCATAATGCACGCGGTGCGCGGCAAACATTTCCTTGTCCGCGCCCAAAAATACTGCTACAACGGGCTTTTTGCATCCGTCCGCACGGGTAAGTACCTTTTCCATGACCTGTCTGTCCGCAACCTTGGAAACAAGAACGATCACGTCCGTCTCCTCGTCGTTTTCCAGCTTTTCCAAAGCATACAACATGGTCAGACCGCCCACTTCGCGGCTCAGATCACGCCCGCCCGTACCGATCAGAGAAGACACGCCCGCACCGCAGCGCTCGATAACGCAGGACACTTCCTGTGCGCCGCTCCCCGACGCTCCTATAATTCCGATCCTGCCTTTGCGCACCACGCTCCCCGCGGCGAGCGCCACACCTTTCAATATTCCGACTCCGCAATCAGGTCCCATGACAAGGCATCCGCATTCGATGCCGAGTTTTTTGATCCGCACTTCCTCCTCGATCGGAACATTATCCGAAAAAATAAATACGTCCAGCCCCTTTCGAATGGCCTTTTCCGCTTCCGCCGCCGCATATTTTCCGGGCAGCGAAATCTGCACGAGATCATACGGATCTTCCTGCAGATCGATCTCATCAAGGCTGTGATAAACGCGATTGTCATCCGCTTTATGGTTCAGACAGTCTTCCAAGAGTTGCAATGCCCTCTCGGCCGTTTCGCCGTCCTTTGCGGTAACGGCAAGCACCAGATCGTTCGGCCCCGCCGACGACGGCACGGAATAACCGAGCATATTCAGCACTTCTAAATTGGCAGGCGTCGCCATCTGCGCTTCCGCGTTTTCTGCTCCCGCTTCCGCGACAACCCGTTCTCCGACCGACATCAGGGTCACGGAATCAACATAACGGTTGTGCAATATCTTGATTTTTTTCATATTTCCTCCGTAAACTCGCGCCGCACCGCTTTGCCCTGCGCGATCACTCTGTATCTTTTTTCTGCGCGGTTTTCAAAATCACTGCGCCGATGACAGCCGACACTCTCTTCGCGTGCAAGCGCACTCAGTGCCGCAAGTCGCGCAGTCGTCAGTTCGCCTCGATAACGCAACAAATCTTCTTCGTTTTCTCCGACTTGCAACAATGTCTCTTCAGCATAATCGACAAGATCTTTCAGCCCTTTTGCGCTGCGCACGACGCCGAGCGCATCACCCACTTTTTCTCGTAAAAGCATCCGATCCGCACCGACACCGCCCGCCGCATCCGTCAAATGCTCGCTCACAGACTGTCTGCATTGATTCTGCAAAACATATTTCGCTGCGCTCTCTCCCGCTACGGCACCGAATACCAATGTTTCCAGCCCGGCATTCCCGCCGATACGGTTTGCGCCGTGAATGCCGCCCGCCGCCTCTCCGCAGGCGAACAAACCCAAAACATTGGTCGCGCAAGAGGCATCGATTTTTGCACCGCCGAGTGTCGTGTGCGGCGCAGGAGCGACCTCAAACGGCTCCGATGCAATGTCAATGCCGACATCTTTGTATCGGCGCACATATGATCCGTACACTTCTTCCAGGCGCTTTCTGCCCACGCCGCTCGCGTCAAACCATACGCCTCCGTGCGGCGTTTGGCGGTGCGCGGCAATTTCTGCATGGATCGCTGCCGCAAGCACGTCTTTTTCCGATCTCTCGTCGCAGAATCGTTTCCCGAGCCCGTTGCGCAGTACCGCCCCTTCATGAAAAAGAGTTGTGATCATGCCCTTGCCGCGCACGGGCGGCGGCCATACCGCGGCGCATGGCTCGAATTGAATAAATTCCAGATCGACAAGCTCCGCACCTGCTTCGCTCAACAGTCCGATGCTCTCCCCGTTTTCATGCGAGTTGGTCGTGAACGGAAACAGTCCCGCAAATCCGCCCCACGCGCACACAACTGCCGACGCACCGATCAAAACAGTTTTATCCTTCGTTTTTGCAAGCGCGCCGCAAATTTTACCGTCCTTTGTGCATAGCCGCAACGCGCGGCCGCGCAAAATGAGAGTATTCCCGCGACGGAAAAGGCGCTCTTCAAGCTTTGCCATGACGGCAGCGCCCGCCTCGTTTCCGACGCTGACCACGCGCGGATAACTGCATCCCACCGCGCGAATGAGCTGAATGCTTCCGTCTGCGTTACGGTTGGGCGCGATCCCCAATTCGGCGAGAAAATCAAACGCGGACTGCGCCCTGTTGCAGAGCATGCGCACCAGCGCTTTATCGTTTTGCAGGCATCCGCTCCTGCGCGTATCTTGATAGAAGCATTCCGCACTGTCGCCTGCCGCAAGCGGCACGTTGAAACCGTGAATGAAAGGCGAATTGCCTTTATCTGCGCCCAACACGACCGTATGAAGGCCGCGCGCCGAACATTCCTCCGCCGCGCGCAACCCCGCAACGCCCCTGCCAATCACCAGGACATCGCAGCCGATCGTTTCCGCAACAGAAATACTCATTCCCAGATCCCGCCCTTCGCCATCGAACCGACGTTTTTGACAAACAGACGCAAAAACCGCGGATATTCTTCTTCTTTGAATTTCCAGCTGAATTCTTTTCTGCGCTTTTCCATTTCCGAATCCGAAATATTTACGCAAATTTTGCGTGCGGGAATATCGATTTCGATCTCATCTCCGTTTTTGATCAGACCGAGCGGGCCTTTGAGCGCCGCTTCGGGCGAAACATAGCCGACGGAAAGTCCCGATGTGCCGCCCGAAAAACGGCCGTCCGTTATAATTGCACAGGAATTGTATAATTCATGTCTGCCTTTGAGCTCTTCCTGGAACGTAAATGCCGTTGTACCGAATCTGCCTTTCAACCCCATGAACCGCAAAACGAGTGCATCTCCCTCGTGTACTTTTCCGCCGCGCAGTGCCTGCAATCCCTCTTCCAGCGAATCGAACACTTTCGCTTTTCCCTTGAACCGCATCAGGTTTTCGGGAACCGCGGCAATTTTAATGATCGATCCCTCGGGCGCCAGATTACCGTACAATACGCCGATGCCCGCCTCACTCATGACAGGATTTTCCGGCGTGTGGATCACATCCGCATTGTAACACTTCGCATTTTCCACATTTTCGCGCAACGTTTTGCCTGTAACGGTAAGCACATTTCCGTCCAGCTTCGACATCAGGTTTTTCAAAAGCAAAGGCATACCGCCCGCAAGATCAAAATCTTTCAAGGAATAAGGGCCGCTCGGCGCCAAATGGGACAAAAGCGGGATCTCATTGGAATATTCGTCAAAATATTTCCACCAGGGAAGATCGTATCCCGCCTCGTGCGCGATCGCGGGAATGTGCAGGATCAGATTGGACGATGCGGCAACAGCCATATCTACCTTGATCGCGTTCTTGATCGCTTCTACCGTCATGACTTTGCGCGCCGTGATATCTTCTTCCACCAATCGCACGATCTGCCTGCCCGCTTCGTACGAAAGATGACGGATCTGCGAACTCACCGCCGACATGGATGAGTTGCCGGGAAGGGTCATGCCCAGCGCCTCCGCGATCATGCACATACTGTTGGCTGTTGTCATCGACGTGCATGCGCCGCAAATCCCCCAAGAACAGGCGATCAGATCGTCGTATTCCTGCGGATCTATTTTGCCTGCCTTCATCGTTCCCACCTTGTCTTGCGCGTGGATATGTACAACTTCCTTGCCGCGGCACTGTCCTAAAGGCATATATCCGCCCGTGACCAAAATCGTCGGAATGTCCAGACGCGCAGCCGCCATCAGGTGACCGGGAACAATGGAATCGCAAGTCGAGAGCATGACCATACCGTCAAAGAAGTTACCCTCCACTGTAATTTCCACTTGGTCCGCAATGGAATTGCGGCTGGGTATCTCTATGTACCTGGGATCTTTCAATACCATCCCGTCGCAAATGCCTGTCGTCATTACTTCGACGGGAAGACCTCCCGCTTCGCGTACACCCTGCTTAACGCGTTCCGCCAGCTGATTCAGATGAATGTGCCCCGGGTTATATTCGTTCCAGGAATTCACGATCCCGATCAGAGGACGCTTCAGCTCCTCTTCCGTGTATCCCATACCGCGCATCAAGCCGCGGCGGCATTCCGACGCTTCGCCGAATTCCCATTGACTCCGAAGTTGCTTTTTCATTTTTACCTCTCCATACTTTTTTATATTTCAAAGTCGAGCATGTAATCAATTGCGCCGTCGATGGATTGACCGCCGTCGACAGTGAACGTCTGTCCCACAATAAAGGAAGATTTTTCGTTATCTGCCAAAAACAGCATGAGCGGCACGATATCTTCGACCTTGCCAAGCCTTCCCGCAGGGATCTTGCGCAAAAATGCATCCATCTCCTTTTGATCGTAGCGCGTCGTCGCCTTCGTCATGATAAACCCCGGCGCAATGCAGTTGACATTGATGCCGTACTTGATCGCTTCCACGCCGAGCGCCTTCGTAAACATGATCAGGCCCGCTTTTGCGGCGCAATACGGTAACGTTTTCCTGCGCACGTATGTGACCAAACCGTGCACGGAACTCACATTGATGATTTTGCCGCCTTCCCCGCGCGCGATCATATCCTGCATTGCGATGCGCGAGCAATATGCCGCCGCGCTCAGATTTAAGCGGATCTGACTGTCCCAATACTCGACAGGCATTTTATCAAAACCGCCCTGCGGCATCTTCAACGCCCCGCCCGCATTATTGACAAGCACGTCGATCCTGCCGAAATCGGCGATAAACTCGCGGAGCATGCGCTCGCAATCCCCGCTCTCCGATACGTCGGCGCGATATACCTGTGCCCGTGCACCCAGCGCTCGTACTTGCTTTGCGGTCTCTTCCGCTCCGTCCGGCGTTTTGCAATAATTGATGCCTACATCGTACCCCGCTTTTGCAAACCCGATCGCCGCCGCCGCGCCGATCCCGTGCGAAGCTCCTGTGATCAAAACCGTCTTTTTCATTTTTCTATCTCCTTATTTCTCGCTGTCCGCATATTGAAAATGCGCGTCCACCGTGTACAATGCCAAAAATAAATACTGCGGCATCTTCCCGCCCATACGACGAATCAACTCTTTCGCCGCCGAAACATTGTCCGTTTTTCCCAAACTTCTGAGTATACGGTCATATTCCTCCGTGACCGCATAACAGCGTTTGACCAGTTCCGCACACGACGCGCGTCCCTGTGCAAATTCGCCCGACACCCGAAAGTCGTGTCCCGCTACAATACGCTCTGCCCCGACCGAAACTACCCGCTCCAACGTTTCACGATACACACGAAGATCAGTGTACAGCGCGATGCCCTGTGTGTTTGTGCCGCTTCCCTGCAACGAATCGCCCGTAATCAGTGTGCCGCTCGCTTCGTCCAGCCAACAGACGCAATCGCTGTCATGTCCCGCCGCAGGCACCGCTTGCAGTCCCGCAATGCGATCGCCGTCCTGCATGACTATGTCCGCCGCAACTCCCTGCAAACCATACGAAGGCGGCGCACTGTACTTAGGATACACGCTTCGGATACGAATGTTGTAAGCGAGCGGATCGGCAAGTTTTACAGCCTGCTTCTGCGTCGCGACGATCCGCATTTTCGGATACAGCTGCCGAAGAAGGTGATGTCCTCCGACATGATCGCCGTGCGTATGCGTACACAAAAGATATCGGATGCCCGTTTTCTTTGCACCGAGTTCGTCAAGGGCGGGAAGAATTTCCTCCCGAACGGTCTGATCGTCGGCGCCGCTGTCGATCAAAACAAGTCCTTCTTTTGTCTGCAACAAAGTCACGGCGCTCGTTACTTCGCCAAAAGGCGTTTTCAAAACATAAATATCGTCGGTTATGGGATTGAATTTCATTTTGACCTCTGCAATATTCCTTTCAATCGACGCGCCGACGCGGATACGTCTTCCCCGTCCTTCGCAAGAGAAGCGCCGATCCCGACGCCCGCAGCGCCTGCTTCCAGCCAGCTGAGCGCATTTTCCGCATTGACACCCCCGACCGCAATGATCTTACAATCCGGAAGCGGCGAATGCACGGCGCGCACAAACCCGACCCCGTACGCGGACGCAGGGAATAATTTGACCGCCTTCGCACCCGCAGCCCGGGCGCGCACGATCTCCGAAACCGTAGCAACGCCGGGAAGTACGGGAATGCCCCGCGCCGTCAGATAGCGCACAACTTCTTCATCAAGATTGGGCATGACGGCAAATTGCGCCCCCGCTTCCGCCGCCAAAACAGCGCGTTCCGTATCGACGACCGTACCTGCCCCGATCAGCGCATTCGGATACATTCCCTGTAATTTCCGCATTACGCCAAGAGCCTCGGGCGTGGTCATGGATATTTCCAAAAGACGTACCCCGCCTTCCAGAACAGCCGCCGCAAATTTTTCCGCTTTTTCCGCGCTCGTTTCGCGCACGATCGCGATCAGCCGTTCATTGTCCAATAACTCATAAAATTCTTTGTTCATATTCATCCCCGTTTTCCTTTAAATATATAAAAAAAGCCGCCATCCCGGCCAAAACCGCCTGTCCCGATTCCGAACCGTATCCGCTCAGTTTTTGCGCCGCCGAAAAGGGGTCTGCACCAAAGACTTCTTCGATCGCCGAAAATGTTTCGCCCGTCGCCGCCGCCTCTAAAAACGCCGCCGAAACAGCGCTCGTTTTATGCAGTCGGGCAAGTACTTCATGCGCGAGAGGGAATTCTTTTCCCGTTTTGCGCGCGGCATACATTACGCCCACCAACGCATCATCCCCCGACGGCGTTAGCCCTCGTCCCCGACCGATCAGCGCATCTGCAAGTGCCTGTGCACCTTCTTTCAGACGCACGCCAATGCTTTCGGAAAATATTTCTGCTTCGCTATGCAACGCCGAACACACAGCGGTTACAGTCTTTTCCTCATCAAGCAGCTCATATTCGGCAATTTGCTCTTTTTCCAACTTCCAGTCTGCTTTGCCGTTTTTCCAAACTATTTCTCTTGCGCACATCGATACACTGCCCTGCGGCCGCACATTTGCACAAATCCCGAACGGAAGGCTCGGCCCTCGCTCATAAATTGCAATGACCTGCCCGCCTTCGCAAACGATGTATGTACAATTTTTTACCGGAAATGCCGTACCGCACACTTCCCTGCCTTGCAGAAGTTTGTATGCGAGTTTTCCCGCTTTTGCAACGATCATAATTTTAAAAACGATACCACCTTCTGTGCCACGATCCGCTCTTCGTCGGCAGGCACGACTAATACCTTGACAGGCGAACAGTCCGTCGAAATCACTTCGGAATTTTCCGCATTTTTCTTTTCATCCAAATTTGCGCCGATATGCGCGACGGCGTGCACGATCTTTTCGCGAATCGAAGGAGAATTTTCGCCGATTCCGCCGGAAAAAGTGATCGCATCCAGCCCGCCCAATTCCGCGTAAAAAGCTCCGATATAACGGACAACGGAAGCGACAAACGCATCTACCGCAAGCCTGGCGCGCGGCGTTTCATCCGCCAAAATATCGCGCATGTCTCCGTTTATGCCCGCAATGCCGCGAAGCCCTCCGTTTACGGAGAATCCTTTTTCGATTTCCGATTGCGTCAGCCCGCATTGTTGAAGCCATGGCACGATCGCACAGTCGGTATCGCCCGCGCGGTATAGTTGCATCACCCCGGACTGCGGACTGAATCCAAAACTTATATCCAGGCTTTTTCCGTCTGAAACGGCACAAACCGAACTGCTTCCGCCTAAATGACAGCAGATGACCTTTTGATGTCCGCGCGATACGGCGTACGAGGATGCATATTCGTGCGAAGCGCCGTGAAAGCCGTTTTTTCGCACACCATATTTTTCGTACCATTCATACGGAAGTCCGTAAATGCGGTTATGCAGCGGAATCGAGCAATGAAATCCCGTTTCAAAACTCCCGATCATCGGGATTTGCGGCATCGCCGCCCTGCATTGTTCGATCGCATCCGCATACGGCGGATTATGCGCAGGACAGACCCCGGAAAGAGCACGCATATCCGCGATGATTTCGTCGGTAAGTTCCGCAACACCCTCTTCTCGCATTGACAGCACCGTCTTGAACCCAACCGCCGCAACGTCTCGCACGTTTGCCCTTTCCAAAAAGAAACGGATCGCGTCCCCATACGTGCAAACAGAAGCCTCCTGTCCGTTTTGTGATTTTCCGTTCTCTTTCACGATATACTCGCACGGCTTTCCGTCGCCGATATCGGCAAACCGCATCGATATACATTCGCGAAGACCGGGCAACATATATTGCTTGATCTTGCAAGACGTACTGCCTACATTCATGATTAAAACGCTGCGCTCTCGCATTTTGTTCCCTCCGCCGTAAATTATATCGGCGCACAGATCAAAAAGTCAATATTCAATTAAATTTCGATACAAACTTGGTTTTTTTCAACGAAAATTTTCGTAAATAAAACCCGCTTTTAAAGCCCCTGAAAAATTTTTCTTGCACACATGCCCGTACGCGTTTATAATGATGACATGGACTACGTACTGAACAACAAGGATCTCCTTATCCGAGTCTCCTCTGATGGAGCAGAGCTCAAAAGCATTGCTTTTCACGGCCGCGAATACCTGTGGCAGGGCGAACAGCCCTGGTCTTCCAGTTCGCCCGTACTGTTTCCGTTCGCGGGCAGAAGGAAAAATTTTTGCTATGACTATTGCGGAAAAACCTATCCCATGCCCCTCAACGGCTTTGCCAAAGATTTGCCCTTTCAGTTTCTTGGCGGGAAAAACGAACTCATATTTGAACTTTGCGACGACAAAAAAACGCAAACGATGTATCCGTTTGCGTTTCGCCTGCGTATTGCTTATTCCATCGGCACCGATACCGTTTTTGCCGCATTTTCTCTCGAAAACAAAGACGAAAAGCCGATGCCCTATATGTGGGGACTGCATCCGGGCTTTATCATCGAAGAGCCGTCCGATTGGCAGCTGCGCTTTGACAAAACGCCCGTCGAGCTCATTCTCGGTCCCGATATGCTGCTCACGGGCGAAGAGCGCCCGTTTGCGCGCTTATACCGCTTTGATGAAACGCTCGAACACACACGCATTGTCAAAGACTACGGAACATGCGCCCTTCTTTACAACGATCTTTTCGGCCGCTCCGTAACTATACACAGCACCGATCCCGACGTTTTGGCAATTTGGCGACCGCCAATCGATCATTTTCCTCTCGTCTCTCTCGAACCTTGGTGCGGCATCTCTGATCTTAAAAAACCTGTGCCGATCATGCGAAATCCGCACGTCCGCATTCTCGCACCTCATACTTTTGCAAAGACTGTTTGGTCATTTACTTTTAAATAAAAAAAGAAGGGTTTACCCCTTCTTTTTTTATGATCTGTAAAGCCGATCATAACTGATGCGTATATCCTGTTTATAATCTCCGAACCCCTTTCCGAACAGGTTGAATCCGCCTTTTGCCTTTGCATTTTCTTTCACACCGATCTTCAATTCAAAAAAATCGCCCTCGTCCAGTTTCAGCTGTTCCAGCGTACAATCGGTTACGCGTACATTGTTTAAAGTAACCCCGTCTGCAGTGACCGAAACGGTCACCAGCTGCCCGTATTGCGTCATGAAATCCTGCCACCAGTCGGGATTATTCATCCCTCTGCGTCCGCCAAAATCCCCGGGCGAACGATACGTGCAAAGCTCCACGCCGTTGATCCAGAAAGTTATATCACTCTCCCAATGATTGTTGTATGTCGAAGTTTCCGAGCAAAGCTCCATCGATATGCTCAAATCATTGAGTTTTTTCTTTTTCAGCGCCGAATTGGCTATTTTATACGCGACGTATCCGCTCCCGGCGATCCATAATATTTCCGCTTCCCCGCGATTTGCCACCCACATGCCCGTCCCGGCACCCGCCAAAACCGTTTGCGGACTTGCCATGCCGTAATAGGTAGACGTTGCGCAGTCGCAGAATGACCCGATCGAAACATTGATCGTGTGCCTTTTTTGCAGGTTGTTCTGCGAATCGCCCGTATTACGCAAATCCATGACCACATACGCACACTTTGCCGTCATCGGCCGCGCATTGCCGCGCCCCCGCGCTTCCAGCATCATGATAAGCCCCGCTTTTTCTAACATCTTTACGTTCGTCGCAATTGTCGAAACCGGTTCGTTTAACCGTTCTGCAATCTCCACCGTCGTCAACGCCTTATTGTATAAAAGGCACAGAATATCCCGCCGCAATTTCAGCGAAAGGCAAAGCGCTATTTTTTCAAAATCCGGATCGTTAATGTTTACAACATTCTTGCGCACGATCCGTACTACACGTTTCGCAGCTCCCTCTTCACGATTTTCCATTTTCTCCCCTCATTTTAAACCTCTTGCGGATATTATACTGTATCTTACTCCACAATGCAAGATTTTTACTAAACTTTTATCACGCATTAATTTGCTTTCTTGGTTTTAACTATATAGAAATCTTAACTATAAAAATCTCGGAAGAGCCTTCCGATAAAGCAAGCTGATTGGAAACGGGTAATTCCCCGTAATTTCGACCTGCCGCGAACAGTTTCATCTTCTTCATGATCACTCCTCAATTTTTTAAATATTGCATTATACATTTTATCATATTTTTTCTCCAAATGCAATATCGTAAAATTTCAACGGTACATTTTCCCTCATCCGCTTTCAACGAAAGCGCCGTTTCGTTGTCTTCTAACGCGATATCGTTCTCGTTCAGATTTTCCGTCGCATCCTGCTCTGCATTCAGTTGAAACGAAAAAATTTTTGATGTCCGGTTGTTTACCGGACACATAAAAACCGCGCACCTAAAAGGGTGCGCGGTTTTTCGTCTCTTTCAATAATTTGATTTTTCTTTATAACGTCCCGCTTATTCGAGCACCGCCTTGATGCGGCGGATGCCGCTCGCCGAGGACTGTTCCTTAACAATTTTGAAATGTCCCAACTCGCCCGTCGATTTTGCGTGCGGGCCGCCGCACATCTCGCGTGAGAAATTCCCGATCGAATACGTCTTGACCACGTCGCCGTATTTGGAATCGAACACGCCGACGATCCCCTCTTCGCGCGCCTGTTCGTAAGGCATTTCCGCAAAGACGACGGGAATATTTTCTTTGATCTTTTCGTTGACGAGATCTTCCACGCGGCGGATCTCCTCTTCCGTCATGGGACGCGCCAGGTTGAAGTCGAAGCGCAGACGCTCGGGCGTGATGTTGGAACCCTTTTGGTTGATGTCGGGAGATACAACCGCTTTGAGCGCCGCGTTCAGAAGGTGCGTTGCGGTGTGCAGTCGGGTCGTCGCTTCGCCCGTGTCCGAAAGCCCGCCCTTGAATTCGCCCGCCGTAACGGCCGCGTGGCTCTTTTCCTGGTGCTCTTTGAACGCCTCCGCAAAGCCCGCTTCGTCCACCGTGTAGCCGCGCTCCGCCGCCATTTCCACGGTCAGTTCGAGCGGGAATCCGTAGGTATCGTACAGTTTGAACGCCGCCTTGCCGCCGATCGCCGTTTCCTTCACATAATCGGGATTCTGCTTGGACATAAACTCGTTCTTGCGTTCGATACCGCCGATCGTCTTTTCAAATTCCTTCATGCCCTTTTCGAGGGTGGATTCGAAACGCACGATCTCGCGTTCGATCTCCTGCAAGATGTATTCTTTCTTTTCGGGCAAAAGCGGATACGCTTCGCCGTATACGTCGTCGATGAACACTTTCGCGACGCCGAGCATCTCCGTACTCGCGATCCCCAGCGCCTTGCAGTAACGGATCGCGCGGCGCATCAGCCTGCGCAGAATATACCCTGCGCCCGTATTCGAGGGCAAAATGCCGTTCACGTCGCCGATCAGCATGACCGTGGTACGGGTATGGTCGGCAATGATGCGCATCGCTTTGCGGTCCGCGCCGCCGTCGTCGTATTTCTTGCCCGACGCCTTTTCGAGATATTCGATCGCACCCGAAAACAGGTCGGTCTTATACCCGTCCGTCAGCCCGTTCAAAAATGCCAGCATGCGGTCTAAGCCGAAACCCGTGTCTACGTTCTTATTGTCCAGCGGAACATAGCCGTCCTTTGTCTTTTTGTACTGCATGTACACGTCGTTGCCGATCTCGACATACCTGCCGCAAGGACAGTTGATGTCGCAGGGCTTTCTGCCGCATTCCTTGTCCGTCAACGGATAGAACCACTCGTTGTCGGGGCCGCAGGGCGTGCCTTCCGTCCCTTCCAGCTCCCACCAGTTGTTGGACTTGTCCAGATAGAAAATGTTTTCGCGTTTGATGCCCAGTTTTACGAGCAATTCTGCCGTTTCGTCGTCGCGCGGAGCGGATTCGTTGCCCGCAAATACCGTCGAGCAGATCTTGTCCTTGTCCAGCCCGAACACTTCGGTCAGAAGCTCAAAGGACCAAGCCGTCTTTTCCTTTTTAAAGTAGTCGCCGAGCGACCAGTTGCCCATCATCTCAAAAAAGGTGAAGTGGGTCGCATCGCCGACCGATTCGATGTCCACCGTACGCACGCACCCCTGCACGTTGCACAGGCGCTTGCCTGCGGGATGGGGTTGTCCCAACAGATAGGGCATCAGCGGCTGCATGCCCGCGACGTTAAACATAACGCCCGTCGTGCCGTCGCCGATCAGCGACACCGCGCCGATGTTTTTATGCCCCTTGCTCTCGTAAAATGCCAGCCATTTGCTGCGCAGTTCTTTGGATGTGATCTTATTCATTGCCGTTTTCCTCGCTTGCGTTTTCTTCGTCCTTTTCCCCTTCAGCAGGCACGGGGAAGAGCTCTTCCTTCGTGCACTCGAATTTTTCGCCTGTCAGCTTTTCCAAAGCTTTTTCCAGCTTATGTATGCGGCATTTGAGCGCGCGGATCTCTTCGGCATTCGGGTCCGTCTTTTCCTGCAAAAGATCGGGCTTTTCACCGCGGATGCGCACCACGCGACCCGGCACGCCCACGACCGTCGCGTGCGGCGGTACCTCTTTCAAAACAACAGCGCCCGCGCCGATCTTGGCGCCCTCGCCGACAGTGAACCCGCCCAGCACCTTCGCGCCCGCGGAAATGATGACGTCCTTTTCAATGGTCGGGTGCCGCTTGCCTTTTTCCTTGCCCGTGCCGCCCAGCGTCACGCCCTGGTAGATGACCACGCCGCTCTTGACTTCCGCCGTCTCGCCGATCACAACGCCCATGCCGTGATCGATGAACACCCCGCCTTCGATCTTTGCCGCAGGGTGAATCTCAATGCCCGTCAGAAATTTTGCAAACTGGCTGGTCATACGCGCAAGCAGTTTTAGATGTATGCGGTATAAAAAATTCGCCCAACGGTGCCACGAAAGCGCGTGCACCCCCGAATAGGTGAGCAGTATTTCGAATTTGTTGCGCGCTGCGGGATCGTTGCGCTTCGCCGCTTCGAGATCTGCGCGTAATCGTTTGAACATAAAAAATCCTCTTCTTTCTGCACGGCTTTTTGTTTTAAGCAGACAAAACAAAAAGCGTGAACCGAACTCTTTTTCTGCGCGCGCAAAGATCAAACTTTTTGCAAGCGCACCCTGTTTGCGCGTAAGCGCCTCAGCGGGTGAATGCGCGCGATTTTTACAATATGTGTGCGCTTGAATATCGCGCGCAGAGGGCAGCGCCCTCAAATCACGGCTTTTTCTTTCGTCAGCTCGAAAGAAAAAGCGTGAAAAATGATTTATTCGCGCAAGGAAAATCACACTTTTCCGCAGCGCACCCCTATTTGGCAATCCTTTGCCTTACGGAAAGGGTGAAGTTGCGGCATTCAAACTATGTGTGCCCTTAAAAATGCCGCAACGAGGGGAAAACCGTTCGGGTTTCCCCTGAATATCTCGGCATTTCGCAGGCATCAGCTTGCCGAGAAATGCGAGAACCCAAAAAATTTTTTCTGCGCGTTTGAGAATCGCACTTCTCAATAAGCGCACCCGAGTTGCCGAATACTTTCGGCTTTTGCAGGAAAGGTGAAGGCGGCGCGCGTACTGTGGCGTGCCCTTAAAAGGCGCGCCGCCGAGGAAAACTCCGATTGCACCGCGCAAAGCGCGGTCAATGGGGTTTTCCTAAAAGCTCACGGAAATTTCTTTTGTCAGCTCAAAAGAAATTTCGTGAACCTTTATTCGTGAACGCTTTATATGATCCTGCGGATATGAAATTCGTCGAACGCCGCATCGATCATTTCGCGATTGAATACCCGATAGCCGATCAGATACCGCACGACGACGTCTCGTGCGTCCTCAAAGTTATAATATGCGCCGCATAGCTTCATAAGTGCGTCGCAATCCTCTTTCCGCATCCCCAAAAGCAAAAATACTTTAAAAAGCAGCACCTTTTCGGGGATATAGATCCCTTTCAGGGTATCTTTCCATGTCGACTCGTCCAGTCCCAGCTTGTCTGCCATCGAGGCGGGATCTTCTCCGTACTTCGTTATAAACTTCGCAAGCATCCTGCCCGGCAGATTTTTGGAGCCGAAAAACGCGAGAAACCGCTGACGCATCGGCGCAACGCGTACCGAAAAAGTGAACGTGTTATCCACATACCTCTCCTTGATCTCCGCCAGCACTTTATCGGGATCGTTCTGGAAAGAAATTTTCCGCATTTCATTGGCGGCATATTCGCCCTCTTCGATGCGGTTCTTATTCTTTAAAATCATCGAGATCGTCATGGACTCGTAGGAAGGCATCGAACAGATAAAATCGAAATTGCTGTAATATTTACAAAAAAATGCGTTGAGATCGTCAATAAAATTTTCGCTCATTGCTCCGTTACCGTTTGTGTTTTTCGTCATGCGCCCGACTTTCTCGCGCGCGTACACTATTATTATACAGGTTTTTGCCAAAAATTCAATATATTTTGCAGGGAGTAAAAAATATTTTTTGAAAAAACTGAAAATCTTTCACAAATAATGAAAAAATTGTTGCGCGATTTTGTTAGTTATGTTATAATCAAGCCACTAAATGGTTCAGGAGGCTTGTTTTGAAACGAACAAGAATCGAAGAGATTGCGCATCTGATTGAAAAGAACGGAAAAATGAGCCTGGAAGAGCTCGCCGTTCAGTTTCCCGACGTGTCCGACATGACACTGCGCCGCGATCTTCTGGAATTGGAAAAAGAAAACAAGGTCATCCGCGTCCGCGGCGGCGCGATGTCCGTACTCGAAGTGCAGAAACGTTCGGGCGAAGCGTACGCGCAGAAATCGACCATCAATACCGACGCGAAAAAAGTCATCGCCAAAAAGGTCGTTTCTCTCATCGACGAAGGCGTAAGCCTCTTCCTCGACGGCGGCACCACGGCGCTTCAGCTCGCCAAAGAACTGCCCGATCGGCCCTGCCACGTATTTACCAACGGCTTGGTCGTCGCCGAAGAACTTTCGCATAAAAAACAGCCCGAAGTCGTGCTGGTCGGCGGTTCGCTTATTAAAGAAAACCTCTCCACAGCCTCCCCCTATTCCAAAGTTTTTCTCGAAAACACAAACTTTGAATTGGCGATCATCTCCGCTTCCGCATTCTCGTTCGAACAGGGATTTTCCTGCATTTCGCAGGTGGAGAGCGACCTTTTAAAATTTATCCTCGCTCGCGCAAAAATGGTGTACATGATGCTCGATACCTCCAAAATCGGCAAGATCATGCCTTATACCTTTGCCAAACCCGACGATATCGACGTACTTATTACGGACGACAATTTCCCGTCCGAAGTCAAAGAAAAATTCGAGGAAAAGAACATCGTCGTCATTTAAAATTTATTGTTAAGCTTTTTATCCGCCGGCTATGCCGGCGGATTTTTTCGGCAAAGACGCCGCGCCGCGCAAAGAATTTGCGCGGCGCGGTTTTTCTGTTATCGTCCTTCTTTTTTCTTATAAAAGCGGTAAAACCCGCACGCGAAGGGATGATCGAGATACACGCCCCCACCCGCACACAGAATTTTCAGCGAGATCAGAAGATCGCCGCCCGCCGAAAGAATGTTGAATGCCGCCAGCAAGGCAAGCACAAAAAAACCCGTCAGCGCGCCCGCGACCGCAAACCCCAGCCCCAAGACGACAAAGGGCGCGAGGCACCCTGCGAGATACCGCGCGCGGTTCATCGGCGTTTCACAGGCGCAATAGGGCGTCAGCCCCTCGCGCAAAATGCCGAACCGAATGCCCGAAAAAGACCCGTTCACGATGCCCCAAACAAGACCGTGCAGTCCTTCGTGTACGGGAATGCAAGCCATTCCCGCGACGGCGGCGATGAAAAAGTCGAGATACAACTTATCTTCGACCGCCGCGCGCGGTCCCGCGATAAAGCACAGCGCGATCGCCGCCGCCGCAAACGGGATCGCCAACGCAAAACCCCACACCGACGCACTCTTTATCGTCACCGTACATTCTGTTTGCTCATATCCCTCTTCGCGCAGTTTGCCGCATTTTTCTTCAAATCGGGCAAGCCGCGCCTCTTTTTCCGCGCGCCGCAGCGCTTCGCGTTCCCGTCTGCGTGCGTTCATTCTTTAAACAGATCGGTGGAAAGATACCGCATCCCCGTGTCCGGCACGATGACCGCAATGCGCTTGCCCGCGTTTTCCGCCCTCTTGGCAAGCTCCACGGCCGCAAAGATCGCCGCCCCCGCAGAAATGCCCGCAAATACGCCGTCCGACTTTGCCGCCTCTCTGCCCCACGCGAACGCATCCTCGTTACTTACGGGGATCACTTCGTCGATGAGCGACGTGTCCAGAATTTCGGGAATAAATCCCGCTCCGATGCCCTGCAATCCGTGCGGTCCCGCTTTGCCGCCCGAAAGCACCGCCGAATTCTTCGGCTCCACGGCAACCGCTTTCAATGCGGGGTTTTGTTCTTTGAGATACCGCGCGCAGCCCGAAAGCGTTCCGCCCGTTCCTACGCCCGCCACAAAAAAGTCGAGATTTTTTTCGCTGTCTTGCCAGATCTCGGGACCTGTCGTCGCATAATGCACCGCGGGATTTTCGGGATTGACAAACTGCCCTACGATCACGCTGTCTTTGACTTCGGCGTGCATTTCCTCCGCCCGCGCGATCGCGCCCGACATACCCTTTTTGCCGTCCGTAAGCTCGATCTTCGCCCCGAACGCCGTTAAAAGCATGCGCCGTTCCACACTCATCGTCTCGGGCATGGTCAGAACAAGTTTGTATCCCTTGACCGCGCAAACAGCCGCAAGCCCGATGCCCGTGTTCCCGCTCGTCGGCTCGATGAGAAGTGTGTTCGGCGTCACTTTTCCCTCCTTCTCCAATGCCTCGATCATCGCCAGCGCGGGACGATCCTTCACGCTCCCCGTCGGATTGAAATATTCCAGCTTTGCAAAAATCTTCGCATCCAGCCCGTATTTTTTTTCGATGCCGCAAAGTTCCATGAGCGGCGTCTTGCCGATCAGCTGTGCAATATTTTTATAAATCATTGTCGCCTCCGTTGCCCGCCGCCTTCACGCGGCAAGGCCGCAAAATCATTCTTTGCTTCTTTCAATATTATACCCCGTTTTTGTGCATTTGTAAACCCCTGCGCAAAGGTTTGCCCAAGAGAGTTCAACGTGAAACATGCGCCCTCAAAAATTTTTTGCGCCCCTTATTGAAACAGCCGAAGACAATAAAAAACGGGCACGCCGTCAGGCGCGCCCGTTTTTTATTTGGAATTATTCTGCATCCGCAGGTTTCTGCTCAGCATGCAGGGTCAGGCCGCTGATGTCGACCGTGTACACGATCGCTTCATCGCCTTCGTCGTATACAACACGGAACTTGAACACATTGTCTTTGACCGTGCTCGTCGAATTTGCCGCAAACGAGAAATCGAGATATCCCAGCGCTGCACCTTCGCTCGCAAGAGCCGTCGTGCCGTCACCGACTTTCGCATCTTTCCAAAAAGATTGTTATTTAAACCAAAGTGTATTTAATCACCTTTTGATAACAACGTCAAGGGTTTTTTTGTACCTTTTTTTACCTTCTTATTTTTGTTACAATTTTATTACTTTTTGGAAGTTTCTGTATGAGCAGATCCGCCGCCGCAATGTCTTTTTTCCTTAATACGCCGCGTACGCACAAAAATCGCAACCAAATTCAATGCCCCGAACACAACCACCGTTGCGGCAAGAATGAGTGCCATGGCGATCGGTTGGATTTCTGTTCCGAAAAGGTCAAACGTAAAAGAAAAATCTTTCGCAAGAGCGTCTGCAAACTCTCGGGAAACGTTGCTCGAAATATTGTCCAAAGCACCGCCCATTCCGAAATTGCGAAACAGACCCGCCGAATAACTTCCCGGAATAAACAACGTAAAATACTGAATGCCTTTCGGAAAGAATGTGATCGGCATATACGCTCCGATAAAAAAACCGATGACCGTGCCGACGATCACGTTCAAGCCTGTAAAAGCGCCTTCCGAACGAAGAAAGGACACGACAAGAATCAGCAACGTCGATGAGGAAAGTACGGAAAGTATCAGTACACCGATACAGCCCAATACATCTATAAAGGAAAGATACCAGCTGCCGCTCGCCGCCAGCCACACAAAACCGATCACGAGCACGGCACCCGCAATTGCCAGTCCCGCCGCCAATACAGACAAAAAATATGCCGCCGAAGGCATCCATTTTGGTATGGGCGAAGCAAGAAGATCCGCGGCGATCCCGCGCTTTTTATCCTGTATAATACTGCCGCAGGCACACATCGGGACCGTCACACACGCGCAAGAAAGGCACCCTACCAGCATCCAGCTGTCGCAAAAAGCCTGAACCGCCTTTTCCGATGCGGCGCTCGCGAGCCCCATCTGTGTGAGGGCTTCCATCATGCTGTCCGTCTGCGTTCTTCCCAGAAACAGCACATACAACGCAAGCACGATCAGAGGCGACAAAAGCGAAAAGAAAATATTGGCTTTATCTTTCAAAAATATTTTTAAATTGCGACGGGTCTGCTGCATCAACATGTACATCATAATACACCTCCCGACATCAGCTTTTTGCCCGTGACTGCCAAAAACACGTCGTCCATGTCCCCTTTCATAAATTCAAAATCTTTGCATAGTTCCGGATATTTTCCGAGAAAATCCCGCGCGTTTTCCGCACTTTGCATCATCAGCCGTACGCCGCCCGCCGTTTCTTCAAAGTTTTCCCCCCTCTTTGTAAGCGCCTCCGATAAAAAGCCTGCGTCGCCGTATAAATACAGATAATTGCGCGAATATTCATTTTTCAATTGCACGGGCGAATCGTTTGCAACGATTTTTCCGCCGTCCAAAATCACCACACGATCCGATCCGTCCGCCTCTTCCATGTAATGCGTCGTTAAAAATACCGTCATATTCTGTTCGCTTCTCAATTTCTGCACGGTCTTCCATACCATCCGCCGCGTCTGCGGATCCAGCCCCGTCGTCGGCTCGTCCAGCACCAAAAGCTCGGGACGATTGATCAGCCCGCGCGCAATATCCGCCCGCCGCTTTTGCCCGCCCGACAATTTTCCGAACGGCCGCGGCAAGATCTCCTCTAAATCGAGCAGTTCCGTCAATTCATTTAACCGCTCCCGCCATTTCTTTCCGCGAAGCCCGTAATAACTCGCACGTATTGTCAGATTGTCGCGCACCGTCAAAAGCTCGTCCAACACCGTCGTTTGAAACACAACTCCCACGCGCGACTTGATTTTTTGTGCGTCTTTATCTAAATCAAAACCGCAAACGCGAACATTCCCCGCGTCCTTATGCAAAATTGAACACAAAATATTGATCGTCGTACTCTTCCCTGCTCCGTTTACTCCCAAAAACGAAAACAGGCTTCCGCGCTCCACCGCAAACGAGATCCCTTGCACCGCCCGCACCGTACCGTACGCCTTTTCCAATCCTTCGACTTCAATAATGTTTTCCGTTTGCGCCATATTCCCTCCTCTCGCTTTGGAAACCTTATTTACTATTCTACCAAAACTATCATAAAACGCAAGCATATTTCATAAAAAACTTTGTAATATTTTGCCATTTTTTTTCACTGCGCAAAGTAACCAAAACAGTTTATTACAAACCAAGCCCACGATTCCCGCCCACGCAAAGCATACGCCATGCAATGAATGCGTCAATTTTGTAACAAAACGCCGAAAGCGAATACAATAAAAAAAGGAACGCGTTATGCGTTCCTTTTTTAGCCGATTTGCTATGGATTTCCCTCCTTCGCTTTCGGGAAAGTAAGGCGGCGCTCGATCCCGAGCGCCGCCCGTCTTTGTGATTTTTACATTCGTAAACGGGTATTCTGAAAAGTATTCCGCCCACGAACCGTTACTTACCCTCTTTAACCTTCTTGACAACTTGTCGGTTAAAATACGATTCCCGGAATCTTTCTTTCCCTTTACCGTTCCGTCATTTTCTCCCCTCATCAACTCTGAAACCGTTCATAGTCACAATTCCGATTTTTGTGCTTACGCTTTGCATTGCACAAAGATTGTTTCTCTTTCACGGCTTAAAACGCCATAGCGTTTTCGGAGTTTTGCCAAGTAAAAACCACCCCGCAACGTACCCTGCTTTCTTTCGGTATAATCTTCTCCTGCCCGACCGAAGTACTTTACAGTTTTCAGCCGTCTGCAGAATGACAGGTTCCGATTTATCGGGCAACGCCCCGTCCGTTCCTTTTCCCTTTCTTCCGATCTGTTTCTCCGGCTCACAAACTGCTTCGCTCGACCCAGTTTCTCAGCTTTCCCGAAAAACCCTGCGCAGATTTGGTCTTACGCCCTCATTTCTTCGCCTTCAAAACTTCTCTTCCGTCCGTTCAAAAAAGCTTCCGTTCTTTTGTCCGATCCACCCCTTTCGATTGGAGAGTTCCGTTGTTTGTAGTTTTATTATATCATATTTTTTGCGTTTGTCAATACCTTTTTTGAAAATTTTTAAAATTTTTTGTTGCTACGCATCAGTTTTTACGAAATATTGTTACATCGCTACATCTTGTATACCGCAGAAAAAACTACGCCAAATGTTGTTGCACTTTCAAAAAGTTTTTGCATTGAAATTTTCAAGGTAGCGATTGATCACAGGAAAATCGGACGGGGTCAGCATTGCGATCACCTTTTCACCGACGACCCCGTTTTCGGTCACTATAACGGCGTAAAGGTCTTTCCGATCTTCAAAAGCTTCAAAAACATCAAATACCGTGGCTTTGTTGTCCAGCATCTGATATTTTTCAAGAAGTTTCTCGTCCACGACCTCGCCGCAATTGGTTTTGGTGAGAAAGGCTGTCACATCGCCGCCCTGTTCGGCGCATTCCGCGATCTTTGCATATAAATAATAGGAATTGATGACGCCTTTCATCGTCCCGTGATCATACACGACAAGGGATTTCTTTTCAGTGCCGGCAAAGACTTTCACCGCTTCGAGCAGCGGTTTATCGGCAAATACTACCGAAAATTTTTTGTTCTTGAATACGTCGGTCACTTTGGGCGGATTGCACAGCTGGCGTTCGATGTATTCGATGTTACTCACGACCTCGTCGCAAGGATTGGCGATGAACAACTCCCCGCCCACGGCGCGATGCACGATCGCGTTGCGCAGTTTGCCGTAATCGACCAGTTCATTCTCGTATCGGCGTACCGTGATGTTGCGATCGGTACAACGCTTTACGAGATCGGTGAAGTTTTGCGTCGGGCGCTCGTTGTACAGCGCCTTCAGCTGGCTCTCGATCCTGTTATAACTTTTTAAGAATCGGGCCGCATTGTCGTAGTCCATTGGCATTTTCCCTCCTTGCCTGCATTATAACACAAAAGAATGTGTTGTTCAATACCCTGTCCGCAAAATACTGTATATTTTTTTTCTTCTTGCGTATTGCCGGTAATTGTGCTATAATAGAAAACAAAGTACGGAAAGGCACCCTTTACTGTATTATATGAACGCGGATAAGAATATGCACACCGAGAAAAAATCGTATAAACTGAATTTCCAGCTTGTGCCCGACGGATGCTGGTACACAAACCTGCGCAGCGCCCTGCCCAAAGAAGTCTGGGACCGTTTGCGCAAAGCAGCGTATGCCCGCGCAGGCGGTCAATGCAGTGTCTGCGGCAAAGCGGGCAGACTGGAAGCGCACGAAGTTTGGAGTTATGACGACAAAACACATGTGCAAAAGCTGGAAGATATCGTCGCACTTTGCCCGGCTTGCCATGAAGTTGTCCACATCGGCCGAACTTCCCTGCTCGGCAATGAGCCGCGCGCACAAGCACACTTTATGAAAGTGAACGGCTGTTCCCAGAGCGATTACCACGCCGCCTTGGGCGAAGCCAACCGCATCCATGCCGAACGCAGCCGACACGAATGGGTGACCGATATTTCCCGGCTCAAAGAACTGTTCTGAATACGTTCCTTTCCGTATATCGGAACTTTTTACGCAAAGATTTTTTGGAGGACGGTTGAATCCGTATACGTCTATGCCATTTCTTGCAAATATGTTTATTAAAAAGTCAGACGATCCCGCCGATCCCGCCGTCCGCGCAAAGTGCGGGCGCAACGCGGGGATCTTGGGTATCGTGCTCAATACTTTGCTCGCCGCGGGGAAAATTGCCGTCGGAGCCATTTCCGGAGCGATCTCCGTCACCGCCGACGGTCTCAACAACCTCACCGACTGCGGAAGCAACGTCGTGTCCGTCATCGGCTTTAAAATGAGCGAAAAACCCGCCGACAAAGAACATCCTTTCGGGCATCGCCGTGCAGAATCGGTTGCATCTCTTCTGATCGCCGTCATCATCCTCGTCGTCGCGGTCGAGCTCGTCGTTCAATCGGTGGAAAAAATCTTTTCTCCCTCCGATACCGATTTTTCCTGGATCCTCATCGGCGTTCTCATCGCGTCCGTGCTCGTGAAATTGTTCATGTTCTTTTTTAATCGCAGTCTTGGCAAAGCGCTTTCTTCCGAAACTCTCAAAGCAACCGCCGCAGACAGCATTTCCGACGTGATCGCAACTGCCGCCGTACTCATCTCCGCTCTCATCTCTCGCTTTACGCATCTGGAAACGGACGCCTATCTCGGTATCGTCGTCGCGCTCTTTATCGCTTTCACAGGACTTTCCATCCTGAAAGAAACTGTTTCCGGTTTGCTCGGAAAAGCCCCCGATCCCGAAACCGTACACGCAATCCAGACGCGCGTACTTTCGTTTGACGAGGTACGCGGCTTGCATGATCTCACCGTTCACAATTACGGACAAAACAAACTGTACGCGACTGTACACGTCGAAGTGGATTCCGGTATGGGCCTGACCGCCGCGCATGACCTCGCGGACCGCATCGAAAAGAATTTTTCGGAAAATACGGATGTTGCGCTGACCGTACATATCGACCCGCTCGTCTACGACGATCCCGAACTCAACCGCCTGCGCGAAGAAGTCGTACGCATCGTCAAAGATGTTGATGAGACCCTCCGCATGCATGATTTCCGCTTAGTCGGCGGCGAAACACATAAAAATCTCGTCTTTGACGTCGCCGTCCCCTTTGAATGCAAACTGAGCGACGCCGAGATCGCCTCGCGTATTCGCGAACAAGTGCTCCTTTTAAACGGAAATTACGACGCAGTCACAACCATTGAACGACAAAATATTGACTGATCAGAAAACAACATTTCTTCTCTATGAAAACAGCCAGACTTTTTGTCAGGCTGTTTTTTGTCTCTCTTGCAAAGCTGTCCGTAGCTATCCGGCTGTACCGTGCAACTTTAATTTATTTTGTTTCTTCCTTTTGGCCCTGCCTTTTTTGCACAACGACTACGGACGCCGCAAGATTGCGGCGTCCGCGTATTTTTATTATTCCCCGACCTTCGGCTCTGCCTCTTTTACAGGACCCGCCATCTGTTGCGTCTTTGCCGTGATCTGCTTAAACAGCACCGCTTTCTGCATCGAATATTCCTCTTCGCTGATTACACCGCGCAACTGCATATTCCATATGTTTCGCAAATAATCAAACTTCGTGGACGATAACAGCATAATTTTCTGCTCTTCAAACTCTTCTTGCGTCAAAATTCCGTTATCGAACGCCTCTTTCAGTTTGCCCAACAGAGAAAACACATTATCCGTATTGGCTGTCCCTGCCGCAGAATAGCCTTGCGGAGCACCTTTCCATTCCTTGCCGGAAACACGGCGAATGGGCTGCCCCACAGGAACACCGTTCATCGGTGCTGCTTCACCGTATTCTGCCGCTCCCGCCTCTCTCTCTTTGAGCACAATTGACGTTACCAAAAAGCCGATCGCCAAAATACCGACAAAAATGATCGGTAAAAACGCTTTTGTGCTGAAACAGCCAATTTCTACCCCAGAAATCATCGTGCCCAACTCTGTATCTTTGAACAATTCGCCGAACGCTTTGTTAATATCATTCTGCATCACTGAATTGAATACAATTCCCTCTACCAGATACAGCACTGCCGCAATCACGCTCACGATCGCAACGGAATTGATCAGTTTGTTGCTCTTGCAGAAAAAAAACCATAGGAACACACTCACGATCGCCAATATCGATACTACGAGAATGAGAATGTTGAACACTTGCGAAAGTACTCCGAGCCATTCGTACGTCGCATACGTAACAGTGACATTGGGATCCGCCTGCAATTGTGCAACCATCAAATTGAGCGTTTCCATCGCCGCAAGTATTCCGCTCTTGCCGTCCAAAAGATCGAAGCCGTTTTCACTCCCCGCCGATAACGGTATGCCAAGTTGTCCCGCAATAGAACTGCCGACCGTACCCATCGCGGCCGACATGTCCATTTCGATAACCGCAAAACAAAGGCTCAACAGCGCAAATATCGCCGTAACTAGTGCAATGGATCCGATGACAATCCTCTTTACCGTAATTGGTTTCATCTTCTCTCCTTATAATTATAATATTTTTTGAAAAAACCTGCTGCGTGCTATGTTTTTTCGTTATAAAATAATTATACAACGAATTTTATGTCCTGTCAATAACATCTTGAAAAACCTAAATATTTTTATTCCGGACTCTGTATACATATTTTGCCCGATACGTATAGGGCAAAATATGTACATACGATCTTTTTTACCTTACTACGATATATTTTATCCTTAAATATTAATTTTTTCTGTTAACTCC
>CABQND010000009.1 GCA_902465495.1 uncultured Eubacteriales bacterium | reverse complement strand
GTAATACCGAGCGCGCTTCTTGTTTTACTCAAACAATTGCACTTTAACTTGCTTTTTATGCAAGAGTTGAACCATATAATATCCAAAAAAGACGCTCAAGTCTTAATCTTGAATATGTCATGATTTTAGTCTGCTTCCAAAAAATTACGGCGCAACCCTTTGGGATAATGATTTTTTACAGCGTTTGCGATCTTTCCCAAACCCAACGGATATCCGTTATAAGCCACCGTGCACCAACCGCGCAAATCACTCTCAAGATTTAATTCTTCGCCGCGTATGTAACGCGCAGCATCCTCGTCCGAAACGTTCAGAATATTTAAAAGTTCCTCGCGCGCCGTTCCCAACGCAAGGGCATGCGACGGCTCAAATCGGTTCCCTTTATACTCCCCCAATAAAAGTCCGGCACGAAGAACTTTCAACCCATCCAGACTGATGCCGATCTCCGGAATAAGACTGAGTTTATCGCCAAATGAAACAAATCCACCTTCTTGCGGATGTTTCAAAAACTCTTTCTCAAACGCACGATACGCACTGAGCGCCTTTTTTTCAGCAAAGATTTTTTGCGGACGCAAACGAACACGCTCGCCGTCCTGCTTTTGAAAGAGTACCGCAAAATGCCCTTCCCCGCGCTCCCTGTGAGGGTAGATCTTACGCTGCTCCAACAACTTAAATTCAGGAAACTCGCTACTGAACCATTCGGCATTGCGTTCATCCTCTTCCTCTGAAAAAGTACAGGTCGAATATACTAACAGACCTCCCGGCGCAAGCATCAAAGCCGCACTCTGCAAAATCTTTTTCTGCCGCGCGGCGCACATCTCTACATTTTCCTCACTCCACTGTTTTGCCGCTTCACTCTCTTTGCGAAGCATTCCTTCCCCCGAGCATGGCGCATCCACAAGGATCTTGTCAAAATAACCGCCGAAACGCTGTGCAAGCTGTTCGGGATCAGCGCAGGTTACCACGGCATTACGAACTCCCATGCGTTCCACATTTTGCAGCAAGATCCTCGCACGGTCTGGGACCTTCTCATTGAGAACAAGCACCCCTTCGCCGCACATTGCCTGCGCAAGCTGTGTACTCTTGCCGCCGGGAGCCGCGCAAAGATCGAGCACTCGTTCTCCTGGCCGGACCTGTAAAAGAGGAGCGGCACACATGGCGCTCGGTTCCTGCACATAGAACAAGCCCGCGTCGTGATACAGACACTTCCCGGGCTTTTCTTCCTGAATATACATTCCGTTATTTTCCCATGCAACTCGTCCGTTGACAGAAAACGGCAGAATTTTTTCCAACTCGTTTGCCGTAATCTTCAATGTGTTTGCACGGATTGCGCGTTGCGGCGCCTGTTGCAGGCATGCCTCGTATGCATCAAAATCAGGCAATTGCGCACGCATTCTCTGCAAAAACTTTTCAATCATTCTTCTTCCGCCAAAAACTGCCGCCGAAAATCGGACAGTTTAAAAATATCATCGATCTTACCTTCGTCCCGCATTTTATACGCGGCATCTTTACGAACACTGTCGTCGTTATCGTCTTCAACAAAAGTATTGCATCCCGAAAGTTTAAATGAGTATTTGCCGCCTCGCCGTACAATCTCTTTCACCAATTGTTTTGC
Organism: uncultured Eubacteriales bacterium; assembly: GCA_902465495.1. Taxonomy (GTDB): domain Bacteria; phylum Bacillota; class Clostridia; order Christensenellales; family Borkfalkiaceae; genus Borkfalkia. The sequence goes on along the minus strand of CABQND010000009.1, from coordinate 40,696 downwards.
GAGGGGCAGGTCCTCTTCGATACTTCTTGAAAAGCTGAATCTCCTGCCACGCAATTCCTGTGTCTGCGGACGTACACGATAGCCATACACAAAATCATTGAACTTTGCGCGACGCATCCCTCGCTCCCGTTTTTCCCTTCGTTTTTCGCTAAGATATTCACTGCGCCGGCGCGATGCACAATTGGAAAACTGATAATTTTCAATTTTACCGAACCGTACACCATATTTTTCTAAAAGCTCATAAAGGCTGCACCCGTCGTGTTCGCACATCTCCTGAGCAATACGCATGGTCGCATACGCATCGTCTGCCGCACAATGAGGCGTATAATCGATTTCAAAAATTTGTGTCAGAGACTCCAGCCCCGCCTGACGATCAAATGTTTCCGTCATCGCCATATACAAAATCTGCGTATCCGCAAATCGAAAAGAAAAGGAAGGTAATTTATAACGCTTCGTTTCTAAGTTCAGATATTTAATATCGTTGATCGCCGCATGCCCGAACACGAGCTTATCGTCCCCTTCTAAAAGCTCTCTTATCTGCGGATAAAAATGTTTAAAGTCAGGATAATTTTTAAAATCATCATAATCGTACGGTAAAACAAGACCGTCACCCTGATGATCTGTCAAATGAAATTTTCCGTTCGGGTTGATCAAAATATCTTCTTTCTTTAATATATTAAATTTTTCATCGGCAACGCAATATCCGAATACACAAATTTTCGCTGTATTCTTATATACACAAGCGCATTCGATATCAAAAAAGATATAATTCATGGCTTTTTTATATTTTAACCTGCTCGTTGTTCCGTAAAATTATACCATACCGGCGCCGCTATGTAAAGCTATTTTCGGAATTTGCCCGGCATGAAGCAAAAGCCGCGGAATCGTATAAAACTTTCCCGCGGCTTTTTACTATCAACTTGCTTTTTTACGCACCTTTAATTCTCGCGACATCCGCATTGTCGCTCTGCCGATCGTTCAATGCGTTTACAGGATGTGCTTTATCCTCACAGCGATAATCTTTACCATACTTGCGAATCGTCTTTTCGATGACCATATGCGAAGCAAGGCTGTTTACATTCCCCTGTACACCTTTGTTATATGAGAAGAAACGGAAATGGTCCGGAAGTTTGTCCACTTCTTCAAAACATTCCGCTCTACCGGTAAGGCGCACACTTTTTAATACCTCCCGAACATATTCTTTCTGCGGAGTAAATGAAATCAGTTCGGGAAATGCTCCGCCTTCGGGAAACAGCTGTTGCCAGACTCTTCCCTCGTATTTTTCCATCATTTCGCAAGCAAATTTTAAATGTGAAAGCTCTTCTTCAAAATGCATCAGCCACAGATCTTTGATGCGCGCATCCTTCTCATCATTATAACAGCTCCAATACAGGTAACATTCTGTATATTCATGCATCACCATACACTCAAACATATCTACGGATGGATCGGACAGACAGCCGTATCCCGTCACATGCTGTTCCTCGATCATTGCGATCTCTGCATACAATTTTCTGCCCAATTCCGATTCATATAAATTGGCAATGTTCAGATAATAATTCATTGTCTGCTGTTCCGCAGCAGTAATGATCCCGATATTCAGACGCGTGATCGGATCATTCAAATAATTATTGATATAGTATCGCACATCATCCTCCGGATGGCGCGCTTCAGCTACCGTAGGACGCCCGGGCATGATCTCTGTATAACTCCCGACTAACTTTTCCGCATGAATGCCCTTTTCAAAATCCAGAAGATCGGCATAACGATAAAGATGATCAAAATCTTCCAAAAGCGCAAAATCAAGTTGTTCTTTAACATGCTCATTTTTTTCGCGCTTTGCAAGGATTGCCGTCAGGTCCACCGCAAGCTGCTCATAACCGATCGTATGTTCGAGCATGCTTTCGTTGCGCGGCTTCAAACATGCAATCCGCTTTTGCTGTTGCTGTTCACCGCGCCGAAGAAGCGCCATCCCGCGCCGTACATCATTATTTGCACAATGCCGCGTATATCGCACCGTATTCCAAATTGATTCAAACTCCGTTCCGTTCATTAAAATAATTCGTACACGCGTATACGGATCCACCGTTTCTTTGTCGTAAGGCTTAACATTGATACTTTTCCAATTTTTGTAAGTCTTTGTAATGTCTTTTGCTTTCTGTTCAAAAGGGTTCATAACTGCCTCCTCGGATTTTGAAATATTATTCACAAATTGTCAATTTGCTATTCCGATAATTTGCAAATAAAAGCAAATTTGTGATAAAATATACGTTGAAAAATGCATTTTAACGGAGGAAGATCTGCATGCTCGCCATAATCGCGGCAATGAAAAAAGAGGCGGACGCCCTGCTCTGTAAATCCGTCGCCGATAACACGTTCACTCTATACGGAAAGGAGATCACGCGCGGCAAATTTGAAGGTATTCCGTACACACTGATCCTTTCCGGGGTCGGCAAATCCAACGCCGCCGCAGCGACCATGCTTGCGCTTTCATTGGGTGCTACGCGCATTCTTAACATCGGCGTCGCCGGAGGGCTTACCCCGAAAGCAAAAATAGGAAGTGCCTTGCAGATCAATCGCGCCGTACAGTTTGATTTTGATTTGAGCGCAATTAACCATACACCCGTCGGAACTCTCGATGAATACCAATCCCCTTATTTCTCTCTCGAAAAAAAATCGGACAAATTTCTATCGGCAACACTTGCTTCAGCAGACCGATTCGGTTGCGGCCACGAAGATGATGCCGTTTTACAAGAACTCGGCGCCGATGTACGTGACATGGAGGGTGCTGCGATCGCACACATTGCCTTTGCCGCAGGAGTACCTTGCTTTTCATTGAAAGCTATTTCTGATAACGCAGGCGAAAACAGTCCGCTTGAATACAGTGAAAATTTACAGACCGCCCTCGATGCCCTTACAAAAAGCCTGAAAGATATTTTCTCGGAGGTTTGCGATGAATAAAATTCCGTCGTTTGAGAAAGATCACAACACATTGCAACCCGGACTTCATTTTTCTACACTGCAAAGAGGCGTTGCGACATTCGATTTGCGCTTTAAAAAGCCAAACGCGGGAGATTTCATCCCTCCCGCCGCCCTTCACAGCATCGAGCACATGCTCGCAACGGCACTTCGAAACGGAAAAGCAAAGGACGACGTGATCTATTTCGGTCCCATGGGATGCCGCACCGGCTTTTATCTGCTTACAGTCCGCCATTCCTTTTTTGAAGTATATGAAATGCTTATTTCCGCATTTGAAGAAGCCCTGCGAATGGACACAGTTCCCGGCGCCGCAAAAAGCGAGTGCGGAAATTATCTCGAACATGATCTTTGCGGAGCAAAACAAGAATGCCAAAAATACCTTGATTTGCTTCGTTCAATAAAAACTGAAGATCTTGCGGCAGAAGCACAAAAAATGCACGCGGAGGAATGCAGATGATTCAACTCGGCGGCGGCTGGGACGAGGCGCTTGCCCCTTTGTTCCGGAGTGATAATTACAAAAAAATACGTGATTTCCTGAAATCCGAATATTCACATCACGTTGTTTATCCGGATATGTTTGACATATACAACTGCTTTAAGCTGACCCCGTTTGAAAACGTCAAAGCAGTCCTTTTAGGGCAAGACCCCTATCATAATGAAGGACAGGCACACGGCCTTTGTTTTTCTGTTCGCGAAGGCGTCGAGCCCCCTCCCTCTCTTGTCAACATTTATAAAGAACTGCACGACGACATCGGCTGTGCCATACCTCGAGGCGGTGACCTCACCAAATGGGCGAAAGAAGGAGTCTTACTGTTAAACACGGCGCTCACGGTGCGCGCACATCAGGCAAATTCGCATAAAAACTGCGGATGGACTTGGTTCACAGACAGTGTCATAAAACTTATCAGCGACCAACGCGAACATGTCGTTTTCATCCTTTGGGGCGGCAATGCGCGTTCTAAAAAACCGCTTATCGATCAAAATAAACATCTTATTCTCGAATGTGCGCATCCATCTCCTCTCTCCGCTTACAACGGATTTTTCGGGTGCAGGCACTTTTCCAGAACGAACAATTATCTGAAAGCGCACGGCATCGCACCCATCGATTGGGATCTCACGAAATAATCCGCCGCGCAAAGGAGTCAAAATGAAATATATTGTAGTACTCGGCGATGGAATGGCCGATTATAAAATTGCTTTGCTCAACAATAAAACGCCCTTGCAATGTGCGAATAAACCTCACATCGACCAATTGGCAAAGTGCAGCGAAGTCGGACTCTGTAAAACCGTTCCCGACGGGTTTAAACCGGGAAGCGACGTGGCAAACCTGTCCGTGATGGGATATGCCCCCAAAGACTGCTATACCGGACGGTCGCCTTTGGAAGCTGTATCCATCGGAATCGATCTTAAAGACACCGATGTGACTCTTCGCTGTAATCTCGTAACGCTGTCCGATGAAGAAAATTATGAGGACAAAACCATGCTCGATTACAGCGCGGGCGAGATCACTACCGAAGAGGCACGAGAACTCATACAATCCCTCAAAGAAGCTTTCGACGATGAAAGATTTACCCTGTATAGCGGCGTAAGTTACCGCCATTGCCTTGTAGTCAAAAACGGTGTCACCGGACACGAGTTGACCCCGCCGCATGATATCAGCGGGAAACCCATTCGCGGACATCTCCCGCAAGGTCCTTTAGGCGATGCGTATCTTTCCATGATGAAACGTTCCGCGCAAATTTTAAAAAACCATCCCATCAATAAAGCACGCATCGCCAAAGGAAAGCGCCCCGCAAACTCGGTATGGTTTTGGGGGGAAGGCACAAAACCCGGTCTTGAAAATTTTGAAAAGAAATTCGGAAAAAAAGGCGGCGTAATATCTGCCGTAGACCTCGTAAAAGGCATCGGTATCCTTGCAGGAATGAAAATCATTGACGTCGAAGGCGCAACGGGAAATTATGATACCAACTTTGCAGGTAAGGCTCAAGCGGCTCTCAATGCACTGCTCAAAGGTCTGGATTTTATCTATATTCATATGGAAGCTCCCGACGAATGCGGACATCAGGGCGACATTGAACATAAGATTTTTTCCATTGAACAAATCGACGAAAAAGTTGTTGCTCCCCTTATTGAAGGGCTCAACGCCGCCGGAGAAGATTTTCGTATGCTCATCTGTCCCGATCATCCCACCCCCATCGCTGTTCGTACGCACGTAGCCGATCCGGTACCTTACCTTCTTTATTCTTCAAAAAATACATGCGGCTGCGGCGCAAAATCTTACGATGAGGATGCCGCAAAAGCTACCGGCATTTTCCTTGCGGACGGCTGCATGCTTATGAAAAAATTACTTGCAGACTGATTTTACTGACATAGGAACTTCAATTCTCTTATACCCCCACACCAATTGTGCGGGGTATATTATTTTAAAAATTATTTGTAAAAAGACAAGAAACGTCGCACAATTTACATTGTGCGGCGTTTCTTTTTAAAAATAAAAAAAGGAGAGCGAACAGCTCTCCTTTTTTGGTGGAGCGAGAGACGGGAATCGAACCCGCGGGAACCAGCTTGGGAAGCTGGCGCCATACCATTAGGCGACTCTCGCATACCGTTTGAACGGTATTATTATACAATATCTATGCGCATTTTGCAAACAAAATCGCACTCGTTCCGTGAAAAATCTTGCAAACTTTCCACAATGTCTTTGCAGCTTTTAAAACATCCACCAATTTTTTAATTTGAAATTTTTTCCCGAACAAGGAATAAAAATTCATCCACTTCTTCCGCCGTCGGCAAAGACGGGATCGCACCCTGTTTCGTCACGGCAAGCGCTCCCACCGCATTCGCATACCGCACCGCTTCCGCCAAGTCTTTTCCATCCGCGATGCATTTTGCCAATGCGCCGTTGAAGCTGTCTCCTGCAGCTACCGTGTCTACGGCCTTTACTCGGTAACCTTCTATGATCTGCTTCCTTTCTGCCGTCGCGATCATTGCTCCGCGCTTTCCCAGCGTCGCCACCACCGTCTTCACTCCCATATCCAACAGCGCTTCTGCCGCCGAATACAGCTCCTCTTCCGTTTCCGTCTTTTGTCCCGTCAGAATCTCCAATTCCGTCTCGTTCGGCGTTACATATGTCGCCAACCCCAAGATCTCCTTCGGAAGTTTCACCGCAGGCGCAGGGTTCAAGATCACCGGTACTTCCAATTCCTTACATACTCGCAGTATTTCCAGCGATACTTCGTATTCCAGCTCCAACTGCATCACCACAAGCTTTGTTTTCGATAATACTTCTTTTACCGCATACAAATCCTCTTTGGTAAATGCATGGTTCGCCGAGGGGATCACCACGATTTTGTTTTCTCCCGCTTGATCGATCTGGATCTGCGCGATCGCCGTCGGAACTTCTTCACTCTCTTTGATATGCGATGATTCAATCCCTTCTCTGCGCAGTAAGTCTAAAAACGTCTTTCCGTTTCCGTCCTTCCCTACGCACCCGATCATCTCCACATCCCCGCCGAGACGCCGCGCTGCCACCGCCTGGTTCGCTCCTTTCCCTCCGGGGTATATCCCTAAACTCTTACCCAGTACCGTCTGCCCTGCTTTCGGAAATTCTTCCAGCCGCGCCACCATGTCCATCACAAACGAGCCTACCACCGTGATCTTTGACATTTTATTTCTTGCTCTCCTGTTCCTTTTTCAGAGCCGCGCCCAGTGCGCCGTTCGGATGATATGCGTAAAAATTCTCGCGCGTAAATCCTTTCCGCGCCGACAATTCACACGCGATCGCATCCCCCAGCACCAGCGTCAGCGTCGACGACACCGTCGGCGCAAGCCCCAATGCGTCTGCTTCTTTCAACTTCGGATAAAAAATCGCATAGTCGCATGCCTGCGCAAGCCTGCTTTCTCTTCCAGCCGTAAATGCTACCGTTACGACACCGTTCCGTTTGAGCGGCGCCACGTCCTGCACCACTTCGTCCGTGTTTCCGCTGTTCGAGATCAGCACCGCCACATCCTCTTTCCCGATCATTCCAAGATCCCCGTGCATCGCTTCTGTCGAATGCACAAACATGGACGGTATTCCCAGCGACGCAAACGTCGCCGCAAGCTTTTTCCCAATGTGCCCGCTCTTGCCTACGCCCATGAATACGATCCTGCCCTTGCAGTTTTCGAATACCTGCATTACCTCTTCATATTCCGTTTCCGGCGTTTCCAGCATCCTTTCGATCCCTTCTTTCTCCGCTCGCATTACTTCCTTGATCATATTTGCTCCTTATTGAATCAATGCAGGTCTATCCGAATACATTCAATATCTTCTTTGTTGACAGAGTACACTACAAACAAGTTTCCTTCCCGTTCAAAGGCATAAGGGTAAGCATATGTACCTCCTTTCGCAAAGCCCTTAAACTTTAATGACCGCGCCCCTTCAGACAAAATGAAATGATCAGTAAAATCCACACCGTTTTCAGACAATGACAAGACAAGCGGATTTCGTCCGCCTCCAACAACAGGATTGCCTACCCAATATATTCTCCCATCGGTAAGATTTCCCGTTGAAAATTTGGTAGTATCATTGGAAAAATTTGTTTTCCGGGGCAAAGTCCAATTGACCCCGTCCGCGCTCCTGCTCGCATATAACCAACCGAATTTTTCTTTTTTCTGGCTTCGAAACAATGCCGTAATTCCGTCTGCCTGTTCAAAGATATCGCATTCACACACGACACTGTCCAGCCCAAGCCTCTCAGACACGGCGTAAAAAGACTCCGAATCGTCAACAGACGCCAAAGTATCCAGTCCGCCCGGCATCCATCCACAGACATCGGCAACATTTTTTGTATACGGCATTGAAAAATTCCCGCACAGCATTATCCGTCCGTCCCGTAATTTTTTAGGAGACATATTCGGGATCATATTCAAGTTGGTGCGTCGAGGCGGCGAAAAATGAATACCGTCGAGACTCTCCAACATATACAGCGCCGTTCCGCAATGTCCCGCATCTTTAAATATTCGGACTCCGTTTTCAACGTGCGCTTTGTCATAAAAATAACTTCCGACAAACGCATACAATACATCATCCTGAACGAAAAATCCGCATGCCGTATCGACACTGTCTTTGTTTTGTGTGACGCAAAGAGCAATCGGTTCACTCCAATGTTCGAAATCCTCGCTGATTGAAATGACCGCACGTTGTCCCAGGTCATCCTCGTTCTTTTTACCAAGCGAAAACATCGCTATATACTTGTCTTTAAAAAAGCACAGATAGGGATGATGCGCATAAGAAGCCCCCTCCTTTGCCCGCCATATTATGTAAGGACCCGTACCAACTCTTTTCGCACTCTCCAAAGAAAAATTTTGATTGTTGATCATGCCTGTTTCAACCTTTCTCGAAAATATGCGGCAAGCCGCTCCATGTCTTTAATACAATTTTTTTGATATGCGCTCAGCAAAGATGCATCCGCGCTCCGCGAATCCCAACGCATCTGTATCCCCTTCAACTCGCTGAGATGATATTTCGCCGTCACGGGATAGCAAAGCGATTCGGTAAACGCCGAAACCGTAAAAAACGATTGCAACAGATTTGCCGTTTCCTCTTTATCTTCAAAATGCTCACACATCCAAGCATAGAGATCGGGGTGAAAATTTGCCATAACGCCGCAATACCCCGCCGCACCGTCAAGCAAGGTCTGCAACAACGTCTGCGCATTTGCGTTGTACAGGGCAAAATCACTGCCGCGCAAAAGATTCAGCCTTTTTCGTATCAGATCGGCGTCGCAGCAAGTGTCCTTCATAAAACGAAAACGCCCCGTCGCAAGACAAGCCTGTAACATTTTTTCTGTCATCAAACGTTTGTATGGTTTCGGGCATTCGTAAACACCTAAATCCAATCCCGACGGCAACCATTCCAACGTGCGATAAAGCCCTTCGATCCAGTTCTCTTCGGACGTATTCTCCGCATCGATACGGTTGGAAACAAGGATCAGCGCATCGATGCCTGTCTGCGCCATCGCGCAAAGTTCCTCTTTTTGTTCCTTGTCCGAATCCGAAACATGCCCGGAAGCCACAATTGTCAATTTTTTGCCTTTCTTTCGCAATCCGCTTGCCGTCTCCGCGACACGCCGTGCTATCCGCGTGCGTTCGTCCAACGTCAGAAATGCGCTTTCACTGGATTGACAGACCGCAAATATTCCCGTACATCCTTGCTCGGCGTACCACTCCGTCAATGCTTCGACGGCACCGTAATCCACGGTGCCGTCGGCATTGTACGGCGTGATCATCGTCGGAAAAACCTCATGATCCCGCATTTTTTGCCTCACTTTTCCTGATTTTTCTTTTTACGCAATAATAATGCGCCGACAACAAACAATCCTATTGCAATTCCAAAGGTACCAACAGAAATACTGCTCGCGCATCCGCCTTCTTCTGTCGGCGGAGTCTGCGTATCTCCACCCGAAGGATCCTGAGAGCCGTCTCCGTTGGATGATTCGTCTTTCTCAAAAGTGACTGCAACCACCATATCTCCTGTTACGGTCAGCGTCATTTTTCCTTCAGTAAGCTGCACGGCTGTTCCGTTTACCGTGACCGCAGAAACCTTATATCCTTCCTTCGCCGAAACGGTAAATGTCACTTCCGAACCATACTCCGCGTCGGTCGGTGCAGGTTGTATCGTACCTTGATTGGTATTCAACTCATACACGATTTCGTACCGCATGAGTTCCCAGCGCGCTGTCAGTGTAATATCGCCCGCCGAGCCCGCTTCGATGCTCTCGATCTTTTCTTCGCCGCTGTACCAGCCCACAAACGTGTAATGTTCCTTTTCCGCTGGCAAAAGCACGATCGTATCGCTTTCCACAGTGTATTCCGCGGGATTTCCCTCACTGTTTTTGCCTCCGTCCAAAACATAATCGATCGCATATGTTTTAGCACCAAAGACAGCTTCCACGACCGTATCACCCTCGATCAAAATTGCAATCGTGCCGTTTTCCACGTCACCGACCTTTTCCGTATTGTTGACTTTAAAGGATACAAGCTCATAGCCGCTATCGGGAGTTACAGTAAACGTAACACTCTGTCCTTCCATCACGGGTTCGGAAGGCACGGGCAAAATACTTCCGTGTTCCCCCGCCGTCACCGTCACATCGAAATACTTCGGATCGGAATCAAGCAAAACGCTAAATTCCATATTTTCTTTTACTGTGACCGAAAGCGTATAAACACCGTCCGATTGTACCAAAAGCTTTGTTACATCTTCACCGTTTAGGTAAGCGGCAAGAACAAAATCATTTTCCTGTAAACCGCTGACGGTAAACGCCGCAACGCCGCCATACAGGACCTCTGCAGACGATACTTTCACATCCGCATTATCGTGCGGAGTCGCCGTCAATGCAAATTTTATAGGTGTACCGCTGTATACAATGTTGTTGCGATCTTTTTTATACGTATCGCTTTCCAGCGCCGCTTGAACCAGCTTCTTCTCGCCGATCTGAATAAGTTCGTACGTCCCGTCTCCATTGACAACGGCAATATCGCCCAACATATACGCAACTTCTTCACTTTCAGCTATTGCGTTGAACAAGAGTCTATATACGCCCTTTACCGGATATCCTAACTCATAATCAGTTGTCATACCGCTGGCCTTTGTAATATCCAACCCTCCTGTATACGAAATCACAATCGTACCGTCTGCATAGGCGGGAATTTCGAGATATCCGTACTGCATTGTGAGAGGAACAGTATCCCCGTCTGAAGTAATCAGACTCACCTGTGCCGAAGAAATCTTTCCACCCAGTCGCACCAGATCACTGCGCGTATTCCATGCTGAAATACTTAAAATAAAAGGAACGTTATTGAGATTTTGGATACGAAACGCGAGTGCCGCGCCTCCTTTTATATCTTCGTTCGCTGTGTTGCACTCGGAAAACTGCGTCGTCGTTTCGTTATTTGTCCAAAGCTCAAACAATGTTTCAACATTCTTTACGCCCTGTACCATGATCGTTTCTCCGTCATTTGCCGACAAAGAAACCGACGATGTATACTCAAACGCTTCGGCCTTAAAGGACTGCGCATCCGCGATAAGTTCTATTCCTTCAACGACAATGCCGCTGTGCGAAGGATTATTCAGATAAATCTGATAGCTGTCATAAATGCTTTCAGGGAACTGTGCCGGCGCCTTTTCGCGCGGCTGGAAACATCCCCATTCCGCTTGCGAATTGAGCGTGAACGAAATTAACACCTGTCCTTTGAATCCTGCAGGAATATAGCTCGATCGTGTACAGAACGAGTTTTTATATGCCGCACAATCCTCATCCGGTAAGAACAACGCAAGTCCGTTTTTACTCTGCCAACCATACGCAGGCGCACCAGAATTTGCCGCGCTCAATGAAGAATCGTACAGATAGATCTCAATGCCGCATACCGCGGAAGACGCGCTGTTGTCGACCGTGAGCAGAATGCCGTCGTATCCCGCAAGCGACACCGAATCGCCCGTGCCCGTAAAGGAAGAGCCGAAATATGCCGCTTCGGCGTTTGACGCGCTCGTATAGAACTCACCGCCGCGCGCCATGTACAGATCCAGTTGCGCCGCATCGGTGCCGAGAGCTTCATAATCTGCTGTGCTCCCCGCTTCATCAAAGGGAGTCCAAAGCGTCGAAACATACGTGAATGAACCCTTTCCGTCGGTCGTGCCCAACTCGATATCACCGAAATTCCAAATATTTTTGGAATACTTCATATCCGTCCAAATCTCGACAAAGGATAATTCTTCCAAATCGGATGCAGATGCCGCACTGAACTGCGATAAAGGTATAATAATCTGTCCGTCAAACATTTTATTCCCTGCAACGTCGGTACTGTCGATGACATATACCGTCATACCTTTATTGTTCGTCGTGTTTGTCTTAGTTTCGGTCAACTTCGCAGTGCCTGCAACGGTTCGGTAAACTGTTGTATTGGAATCAGCATTGTCGAGATATGCCGTAACTCCACTCTGCGTACCGATGCCGAACCAAAAACCTTCCCTGCCTGTTGCAGGAACGACCGTATGAATATTGATGCGAAGCGCTTGCTCTTGTAAAGCGGAAACGGGCTGTGCAAAATTCAGTCGAATGCCGTTTACACGCAATTCCGTATCGGAAGGAATATTCCAGGAAAGCGCATCCGTCTTTGAATAGTGCATGCCGTTATAATCGGGTTTAGATACGTTGTTCACAAACGTAAAGGACTGCTGTGAAAGAACGTCATCAGGCACCTCGGGCACGGGCGGTTTTTCCGCAAAGTATTTATTTGCTTCTCCCTGCCGCGAACAAAACAAAAAGTCCAAAATATCCGCCTCGTTCTGATAGACGTACGTGCCGATGGAATGATCTCTCTCATCATATCGCGTATACAGAATGTTGCCGTCCTGTGCATGAAGCGCATCGACCATATCTTCCGTCACGGAAATATCCACCGTCGGATCCAAAGCCCCATGGAAAGCCCAGATATTGACATCTTTCATGTTTTTCGCCATCTGCGGATCGTTTCCCGCCCCGCTGATCGGAATCGCCGCCGCGTATCTTCCCGGGAACCGTGCGAGCAGATCCCAGACGGCAAGCCCGCCCATGGAATGTCCCGTCACATACTGCCTGGTCTCATCCACCGAATATTCGTCCATGATCGCGTCGGTCAGATCGACGACCGCCTGCAAATCTTTGGAAATATCAAACATTTCCGTCGAATAATGACCTGTCCAAGTATTCACGTTTACCCACTTATGATTGGCACGGCACTGCGGTACCAACAGAATCGCGGGATCTGTTTCCAGACGCTCCAACGTCGTCAAGCGTGTGAGAAGAGGCTTGAATACGTTCAAACTGGTCGTATTGTCATCCCCCTGTCCGCCGTGCCCGTGCAGCATCGTGATCATCGGATAACTTTCGGACGGATCATAATTTTCGGGAATATATAAACGATACTTGATCGTCACCTCTTCCCCGTCAATGACCTCGGTAAATTCGAGATCCTGCATGCGCTCCATGTAATCGGTGTTCGTCTCCGCAAAACTTATACGCATTCCCGCAAACAGCAGGCACGCCGCAAAGATACAGCTCAAAACGCACACCCAAAAGAGTTTTTTGCTCCTGATCATAATTTTTCCCCCTTTTTTCTGAATATCACGAAACTTGCTGCGGCAAGCCCAGCGCCCAGGCATACACTCCCGCCGCCCAGCACCGACGAACACCCGCCGCTCTTTTCCACAATCACCGTCGAAGTCAGAAGCGCGTGCGCGTCATACAGTTTATAACGCAGCATGTCTTCCGCCGCCGAAAACACAAACTGATACATCCCCTCTTCGCCTTCGGTAAAGTTTTCTACGCTCCATTTACCTTCCAGCGTATAAGTTTTTCCGTCGCTCGCCGTCACCTCGATCGTTTTCGGTAAAGAGGCTCGGATATCCACCAATTTTGCTTCGGTCGTGAAACGCTGTTCTCGCTCAAATTGCGTATTCACCGCCGTGATGTCCGACGTGCCACCCAAAACGCTGACTGCCATGCGAACGTAAGACCCTTCCGAATGAATAAATCCGTCCAACATATCCTGTTCGGTAAATTTTGTAATACGGATTTCTTTTTCTTCATACCTGCCCTTATCATAGATGACATAAATAAACCCGTCTTTATCCTGCGTGACATCGGGATAGGACACCGACGAGCGTTCATCCAAGAGCAGAGAACAACCCCACGTCGCCCCGCCGTCCGTGGATAAATACGCCGTCAGATTTGTGCGGGACGTATCACTGTCGTTATTCACAAACAGCAAATTTCCAGATTCAAGGCGATACAATGCAAACCGCGTGGACGGTCCGCGCAAAGGCGCGCCCAAGTCAGAGGCGTATTCGCTCCATGTATATCCGTTATCCTTTGATACCGACCGCCCGATACCGCCTCCCATATTCTTTTCTATACGCGTCATCAGCACGATCTCGCCGTTTTCCAATTGCACGGCACACGGCTCGGTCACGTTCAGCCCGTTGCCGCTCACCGTACTGCGCACCGTCCAATCTGCACCGTTATTTACCGATGCATGGACTGTGATCGCAGACGGTACCGTCGCCGCCGTGAAGTAAAGCCAGTCGCCGTTTTCCAACACGAGAAATTTGTTGAGTTTTACCCCGTCGCTCAACATACGCGGAGATGCGGAAGCGATCTCTTTTTCCAGTTCCGCAACCGGAGCATCCGGCTCGGCAATCACCACTGCCCAAGTTTTAAGATCAAGATAATCATTGCGCGCCTGACACCACGTACACCACAACCTTCCGAGAGGGTCAATCCATAGCGACGGATCGTACGTGCGCACATCCGATGCCGGATGTCGAATCACAAAAAACGGATCTCGCCAAGCTTCTCCACCGTCATCACTGTACGATACAACGACATAATTTTCCGAATTCGGTTCTTTTTCCCCGCCCGTAAAAAATGTTGCCCAAATTCTGCCGCCGTCCGTGACTTCCACACCGGGAATTCCCTGCCACTGCCGCGTCTGCGGCGCATATGTTTCACCCTCGGCAAGAACGATCTCCGCTGCATCTTCCGTCGGAAGAGTCGCTGCCCCTACTTCATATAAATTCATACTCACCCCGAACAATACAAGCAAACAAAGCAATACACCGATCTTTTTCACGCCGTCACCTCCGCCGATACGACAAAATCATGCAACATCGGTGTATACTTATACGCAGCATTCACCGCCGCCACCGAGGAAGACGTAAACATCAGAGAAAATTGCTGTGCATTCGCAATACGGGCATAACCGTCCGAAACAATGCACGCCGAATAGATACGATCATATCCCGGTTTTCCGTCTTCATCCCAAACCGCTGTGTCTAACGAACTGATTTTGTCATTGAGTATGCTCCATGAAGGAGAGGTATCGCCGATCGTCTGCATCAGAATCTGCACGGGCGCGCTTAATACCTGCACCGCCTGTGCAACCGCCGGACTGGTCGCCGCGATCGGATTGTAGTCTCGCACGCAGACCAATGTCTGCCCGTCTTCCGTAAGCGCAAAATCTGCACCCACGCAATTGGAATACGCTTCCATATCTACAGCACCTTTATTGGAAAGCACGTTTCCTCTTTCTCCTTTTCTGCCCGCAAGCTCACTTAGATCGGATGAAAGTTCCAGCGTCAAAAAACGACAGCTATTCACCGTATTCGGGTTGTATAGTGAATAAAACAAAAGTATTTTGCTCGCTTTGTCGTAACTGACGAGAGAAGGCTCGTTGACTCCATCCGTTGTTTCCTGTCCGTACTGCGAATAATCATCGGCGCTCCAGCTCAAAAACGGCTGTTCCCCGACCCGAACAAAAGGGCCCGCCGCGCTTTTGGAAACCGCAAGGCCGATCTGTGCCGCACGCCGCGAATTTTGCAAGGAATTCCCCGCATATGCCATCAAAAATCCATACTCCTCGCCGTTCAAAAGGAACTTGCCGCACACGACATCCGCCTGAAACACACGTCCGCTATCCCAACCGTCATCGGAAGGAATCAGCGCAGCCATCGGCTCTTCATATTGCCATACACCTCCCGAAAAAGTTGCACGCCGAACGGCAATATACTCGCTTTGATCGCTGAACTTTTCGTCGTTACGGGTGTAATAGACATATTTTTCGGTCTCCGAAAGAGTGATCACGGACGGATTTTCATTGAAATAGCCTAAACTTTCCGAAAAAGCGGGAGCAATTCCCGTTTCCGGTTTTGCCTCAAACTCATCCTGTTTCCCGCCGCAGCCGCACAGCATCAACCCTGCTCCGAGAATCAGCGCGACTGCCGTGCTCACAATCTTTTTTCTCATGCTTCTGCCCCCTCCGACATCCAATCAAGAATACCCTTGCCTCCATCGTCAAACGCCCAGTTTACGCTGAAATCTTCATAATAAAGCCCCACGTACCCGAAAATCAGACTCATATCACTGTTATCATAGAGATAGCTTGTGATTTTTAACGCAATCACTTCGTGCGAAAAATCGATCTCATCCGGGCCCGTCGCCGAATACCTGCCGAACACCGAAAAATCCAGACGCAGCCAGCCTTCAAAATCGCCGGGCAAATAGATCGTCGTCGACGTAGGGAAAGAAAACTCTTCGCCTGTGCGGGTATCTGCTGCATACACAGTTGAATTTTTATAATCCATACGGTAACTGACCGTCTGCGAATCGATCACCTGCTGGAACGCAATATTAAAGCTGATCTCATGGCTCTGCGGGTTCTTTACCCAAAGCGTCATGCCCTTTGCGCCCGACCAGTCTCCCCAGTCTTGCGCGCTCGCGACGGGGTTTACCGTAAGACCGCAATAGCCGCCGCTCACATTCTGATAATCGGTCACATAATTGCCCATTGTCCAACAAAGTGCATCCTTTCCGCCTGCATTCGCCACCGAAAGATAAGATTTCTCCCCGTACAGCGAATAGAAATCGCCGATGATCGAATCTTTTTCTTCCTGCGAATAACCTTTATCAAGTATCGCAAAATTGTCTAAAATTTTAACATCGCCCACTCGTTGCGGTGAAATCGGTGCCTTTTCGGCAAGTTCAGAGGCAGTCGCCCTGCCTAAAACCCAGTTTCCGTTTTTAAAAGAACTTTTTTCCATGGGCGCAGTAATCACCGAATTTTTCGGCTCTGCAAAATTTGCATCCGCGATTTCGTTTTTATCGCTCGTGACCGAATATTTTGTCAGATCGGCCAGTATGTCGATGGTTTCGCTTCCGAATTCAACGTTCGCGACCGAGGCGATCGCAATTTTACGATTTTTCGCTTCTCCGCTCGTTTCCGCCATATCCATGCTCAGATAAATCTCTGCGATCTCACCCAGTTTTTTATCTGCCACACGGTTGCTTACTATATCGCAGCTTCCTGCGCTTTGCAATGTAAATACCGAATATTCGAGAAGAAGCGTTCCCGCTTTCTTTTCAGGCCAAAGACAATTATAATAGGTCGGCATTTGCCCGATCTTTCTATCTTCGCTTACGAAAGGATATTCGCCTGCCGCCGCACCTGCTCGGTATGCCTCGCCGTCCGAATCGATCACAATGATGCGGAACGCCGATTTATTATAGAGCGCGGTCATTTTGATCGCAAGGGCATCACCCGCCGCAACAGGCGCATCCGTAAGATCGGCAATGCGGATATATCCGAATTTATCGACGCAATAGTTCGGCAATTCCGGATCGTCGGAAGTCAGCGTACTATCCTGACGAAGAGAATACTTGATTCCTTCCATACAATCTTGCCCGAGAGAAACCGCCTTTTGCGTTTCCGTCTTGCCGAGCGCAATATATGAATCGAATGTCGATGTGACGGCATCGTCGTTGTTGCATTTGAGCAAGGTGCGATCGGCAAAAAGCGCATCGAGCTCCTCGTCCGAAGATACTTTCGTAAAATCAAAAAATGTCGTCCTTTGCAAGGATGCGATGATCTCCGCATCCGTTGCCGCATTGCCGTCTGCATCCGAAAACTCCCCATCCGAAAGGGACAGCCCTTCCGTTTCTGCCGATGAAATATCAATCAGTTCAAGCTTTTCCGCGGGATTGTATGCGGCAGGGAGCCCGAAAAAGACTTTTTTGATATCGGTCAGCGGCGCGCCGAAAATACAGGTCAGCTTCGTCATGTCAATCAGGATCTCGCCGCCGCCGATCTCTTTGGTCAGATACATGCAGCCGTAATATTCTTTGACCGTCTGCACCTCTTCCGTGTCTTCGGGAATATAAAAATGTTCCTGATAATCCTGCGGAGAACCGTTATAGCCCGTTTTCCATTTGTTCCCCTCGGAATCTTCCAGCGTCACGCAAAACGGAACTGCCGCATCCGCAAGGTTGCGAAAGCGCACGGACAGGAAAGGCTGCACAGCGAGCGGTTCATCCACCACAATGCCTATCTTTCGGTAATTGTCTGCGGGGCTGCCCTTGACCTGCATATAAATCCCGTCGTACGTCTGAAGCGTCTGTTCGACAAATACGTTTTCCGCTTCCGACGCCGCAGTCGCAGGCATTGTGCTCACTCCCGAACCAAAACAAAAGACCGCGCAAAACAGCAATGCCGTTATCTTTCTAAACATTTCGCCTCCTTTTGTGCTCCGCATACCATATC
The DNA here is from genome assembly GCA_902465495.1 of uncultured Eubacteriales bacterium. Lineage (GTDB taxonomy): Bacteria > Bacillota > Clostridia > Christensenellales > Borkfalkiaceae > Borkfalkia. The sequence continues at coordinate 22,606 of CABQND010000009.1, read as the reverse complement.
ACAGACAAATTCGGTGAATTGTTTCGACCTTACTGTCGTCGCTACCAAAACCTCTTTTCCGAACTCATCCTCAATGGTCACACCTCGCTCCGCGCCCTCCGTCCCAATGCGTACTTTTTTAGGCTCAAACCCGCAAAAATCAAAAATCGTGCTTGCCAATGCCAACGGATCATGCAAAATGGGATTGGATTTGTATTTGATATTTTTCATCCATACAGAGATCATTTTGCCCAACCTGCGATTTCCGCCGCTCTGCGCTGAGCGAAAACGCTCCAGCTCCTCTTCGCTAAGGACACATTGCAGTGTCACATCCAACGGAACGAGCCGTATCGAAGCACCCGATTCAAATACAATTTTTGCCGCTTCCGGATCACATTTTATATTCCACTCCGCAACAGAACTATCAAAACGACCTCCCATGATCACTATTTCTTTTAAAAGTGAAAATTCCTGAGGATACTTTTGCACAAATTCGGCAACATCTGTCAACGGCCCGATTGCAACCAACACAATTTCATGCGGATACTTTTTTGCCTGTTCTGCGATATATTCTATCCCAGAACCTTCCGCCGGAATATAATCGCGCATATATTCTTCGTAATGCCCGATGATCGGCTTTCCGTTTTCATCGAACTCCTCAAATTTGAAATTGTGATACGGTTCTTTGATCGGATCGTCCAATCCGCAATAGACGGGAATATCCTTTCTGTCCCAACCGTCTAAAAGTGCCATCGCGATCTTGGCTCGCATACGGCTGTTGCGATATGTCGTGACCACGCCGCATAATTCAATTTCTCTGATCTTCATTGCCAATGCAAGAGCAACTGCATCATCAATATCGTCTCCGATGTCCGTATCCAGAATAACTTTGATCATATCTCTGCCCCTTGTTTATTGTTTTACTATATCGTCCGGCACCGAAACATATTTGCTCGTATCACCGAAAACGGAAGTAATTTTTAAATCTTTGTATGCGGATGATGCGTCATTGACAGGATATCCGAACTGTACGCCCAAATCACTCTTATATTTCAAATACGCTTCATTCATCCAGTTCGTCAAAGATTTATAACCGTACTTATCAGCGTAATCCAACCCTTCGCGATACATCGCTTCCGATGCCGCTTGATCTTTTGCCATCACGATTTTCGGAATATATTCGATCCAAAGCTGATACAGCCGCGAACGCAGTGTGATCATGTCGCCGTACTGCTCGTCGGTCGTATTCAGAGGAAATTCCAAAATTTGGTGATTATACACATACTCGGAAAGCGCCGCTTTCAGATTATAATTCACATAACTTGTATAGTTGTTGAACGGATAACCCTGTTCCTGCGTAAGATTGACAAACATCGGATTGGTCAGCATGACAAAACTGTTCAGCATCCCGTACGCTCCGTGCGTATTGTTGTTGAATGCGTCCTTAACTTCCTGCGTCCATTCCATCTTCCCGTACGGATAAGTTTCGTCCGCTTCGGTATACGTGTAAGTTACCCCTTCAACCCCGTAATAGAGCATGCGCTGCCCCTCTTCCGACCACAAATAATCAAACAACTTTATTACGCGGTCAGGGCGCTTGCAATTTGCCGTAATCATCGAAAAACGATATCCGTTCCCTGCCAAAGAGCGAAGTTGCGGCACTTCTCCGTCCTTATTCGTAAGAAGGATCGGAACATACTCCGCCGACGGGTTTTTCAGCGACCATTCTTTAAAATTGCCCGCATAGTCCTGCGGCGAAAGCACACACACAAACGGAAGACCGTTCTGAATATACGAACCGACCTGCGAAGTCGAAGTCGTAAAGTTATTGCTGATAATCAGGTTTTCCGAATACAGATCGTTCAGGAACAACATCATTTCCAGAAACCGTTCATCTTCGTACTGGTACGTAAGATTACCCTGCGAATCTTCCGGCATTACATTGAAATACTCCATCAGCCAGTTGATCGCCTTATTGCCCGTCAACGTGTTAGTCGTTTCAAACGGAGCCAGACAAACGGTCGGATTGGTGTTGGAAAGCCCGTAATTGGACTTGACCCACTTGCACATCTCCACAAAACCCTCCGGCGTCGTTGCCTGCACATCTGACCATGTTGCGTCTTGCGCCTTTTTGTATGCTATATACGCTTCCAAATAATCTTTCCGTGCCACGATCGCACCGTTGGAAAGCAGTTCATGCCCCTGCGCTTCGTAGCTTTCATTATCTTTTGTTGTGTAAAAATGGCTCGGCATACCATACAGCTGTCCGTCCGATGCGTTGAAGTACCGGCTGATCTCTGCATCGATCCGCCCCATAAAATTGGGCGCCCAGCGCTTTGACAGCTCATTGATCGGGTAAATATATCCCTCTTCCGCCAATTGTACGCGCTCTGCCCCGTTTGCAAGAACCGTGATAACGTCCGGCAGCTTCCCGCCCGCAATAAGGGTATTCAGCATTGTACCGTCATCCGTTACAGGTTTCATGAAATTGATCTTGATCCCCGTCTTTTCTTCGATCATGTCCGAAACAATGGAAGATTCTGCCCCTACCCAGTTAAATGTAGAATAATCCACATACCAGTCAATAGTTATGTGCGTCGGGTCGTAATCTTCCCATTGTTCCCAGCTTTCCGTATCGGTGCTCGCCTGCGGATAGTCCGGATATACAAGCTCTTGCTTCCCTCCGCCGCACCCGGCAAGGACACTGCCCAGTGCCATTACGGCAATCAATAAAAAAATCAACGTTCTTTTTTTCATCGTAAATTCTCCTTATCCTTTTAATGAACCGATCATGATTCCTTTGGAAAAATATTTTTGTATAAACGGATAAACAAACAGAATCGGAAGCGTCGCTATTACGATCGCCGCAAATGAAATAGTCGTCGACGTCGTCTGCTCGATCAGCGACGGGTCTAATCCGCCCGTATCCACTTTTGCTTCTTTGATCATGCGCATGAGGAAATACTGCAACGTCGAAAGATCGCCCGCGCGAGTATACGCCATCGTCGAAAAATAACTGTTCCAAAACCCTGTTGCCAACCACAATCCGACCGTAGCGAGAACCGGCTTACTCAACGGCAAATAAATGGAAAGCCAGATCCGAAGTTCCCCCGCTCCGTCCATAACTGCCGCTTCCCGCATTTCCTCCGGTATACTCTTGAAAAAGCTCTGCATGATGATCATGTTGTAAACCGAATACAAACTCGGAAAAATATAAACCCAAAACGTATCATACAATCCGAGCGAAACGATGATTAAAAAGTACGGGATCAATCCGCCCCCGAAAAACATGGTGATCAAATTGAATATCTGAAAGAAATTACGAAAGCGCAATTCCTTGCGACTGATCGCGTATGCCACTGCCGAAGTGACTGCCAATGCGCCAAATGTTCCCAAAATCGTTACGCCGATCGTAAGACCGAATGCCTTCCAAAATCCGTTATCCGAAAAAACAACTTTATAGTTCGCAAGAGTGAATTTACGCGGAACAAGCCACACTCCGCCGCCAGAATAATCCATGCCGTCGTTGAACGAACCTGCAATCACGTAAATAAACGGATACAGCGTGATCAAAGCAAAAAGACCAAGCAAAATATAATTGACTACATCAAATGTGTATACTTTCTTTTTCATATCAGAAAATCCCCCTGCCCGTCGCACGTTTACTGATAAAGTTCGAAAGCACCAAAAGCACAACCGAAACTACCGAATTAAACAATCCCAATGCCGATGCATATGAATACCGTCGCTGCGAAAGTCCCGTCTTATATATGTACGTCGTGAGCACTTCGCTCCTCGAAAGGTTGAGCGAGTTCTGCAAAATATAAAACTGATCGAAAGAGTTGCTCAGCATTCCGCTGATACTCAAAAGTAAAAATACCGTAATCGTCGGTGCGATCCCGGGAAGCGTTATGTAAATCGCTTTTTGTAATCGATTTGCACCGTCCAATTCCGCCGCTTCATACATATCTGCATCAAGCCCAGAAATCGCTGCAATATAAACGATCGATCCCCATCCGACACCCTTTATCAAAGAGGTTATAATAATTGTAGCCCAGAAATACTCCGCCCCTTGTAAATTGACAGGATTCTCTTCCGAAGACAAACCCAATGCGTTCAAAATCGGATTAAAAATACCGGTAGACATGTCTGTCAGCGCTATGACCAATCCGCCGAATATGACCCATGATATAAAATGCGGAAAATTTGTGATCGTCTGAACCGTTTTCTTGTAATGCGCCGAACGCACTTCATTGATCAGCAAAGCAAATAATATAGGCGCAGGGAAATTGATCACTAACATGATCAGATTCAGACAAATCGTGTTCACAATTGCGTCTACAAAATTCGGATCAAGCAGAAACGCCTTAAAATTATCAAACCCGCGCCAAGGCGCATCCGTGATCGCTCCCAAAAGATTCAGTTTATAATCTCCGTCCTTGAACGCCAGCACAACCCCGAACATCGGCGCATATGCGAATATCAGCAGGAATACAACACTCAGCCCTGCCATCACCAAAAGCGTAATATCGCGCGACGTCCATTTTTTACGAATTTTTTTTGAATCCATTCCGCCACCTTTGCCATTGTCGTTTTTGCGCTTTCAGTATACTAAAATTTTTTATTGTTTCCAATGGTATTTTTGGTTATGTTTTTTGTGGTTTTCATGGATTTTTTGTTTTTTGCATATTGACAACACCGCTTTTGTATTTTATAATATCTGTACTTTCATTCTACGTTTATAAAGAGGAAAATCATGGTAGAATACCAATATATCGTTGAAAAACAATTGACGGAACCGACTTTTACCAAATCACATTATCATTCCTGCTACGAATTCATATATTATTTTTCGGGAAACGGTTTTAATCTCTACCATCAGCCCATGAACCCGACGAAAGAAGATCTGCTCGTCTATGATTCCTCTTCCGCTACTCAAAATACCCAAAGATTTAATGTGGGGCCCAACTCTTATATCCTTTATGAACCCTATATCGTACATAGTGAGACACTCACCTCTTCCGCAGATGTCTTTGCAATTGTTTTTAAAGTCCCGCAAAATTACAAACTGAAAACAGGTTGCTTTAAAGACCATGACAATGTCGTTTCAAACTTAGTTTCAAAAATTATTGCCGAATATAAAAACAAGCAGTTTGCTTATACACTGTCAATCAATTCACTTTTAGCCCAGATCATCGTCTATATCCTGCGCCAATTTTCTGCCCCGAACAAAAACGAGGACGGAATCGGACAAATCGTCTCCTATATCGACGACTATTTTATGAACCAAATCGATTTCGCTGCTCTCGCCGCTTCCATCGGTTACAGCAACGATCATTTTCGTTTCTTATTCAAAAAACAAACGGGATTTTCCCCAAAACAATATGTACAGAATAAACGCTTCGAACTTGCAAAACAACAGATCTTGCATACCAATCTATCCATGAACGCGATTGCCGAAAACTGCGGATACGAAGACTATTTTCAATTTACAACGTATTTCAAAAAGCTCACTTCATATTCCCCTTTAAATTTCCGCAAAAAATTTAAAAAATGAATCGTATAATTAAAGAAAGCAGACAAGAGTTATTATAGAAATAGATGGGGAAACACACACCCCTGAAAAAAATTTGGAAAGATATTCCAAACAGTTAGAATATGATAGAACGATGAAGTTTTTAGGCTATGATATATTTAGGCTTGGCGGTTATGAATTAACTAAAAACTTTGAAAAAACGGTAAAAGATTTTTTTGAAAATCTGATGCAATATCTAAAAGTTAATCAATGAAAATCTATAAAAAGAAAATCTATAAAAAATCTATAAAACGAAAGAGAGCAACGGTTTTTCCGTTGCTCTCTTTCGTTACTTGTATGCCACAAAGCCCGCAACACCATTGACGAAAATATATTTCGTCTTTGTGGTGTTCAAACTCTGTCGACACTGGTGGAGTAGGCGAGAGTTGAACTCGCGTCTTACGAGATTGCCGAAAGGCTTTCTACACGTTTATGCCGCATTTGACTTAAAACAACCTTCTTTGCGACCGAAGTAAGTTATTCGCAGAAATCGAAATGCCGCCGCCCCGCCGACTTCACATCGGGACGGCCGTCCCCTGCCTCAATTGACGCCCGCTGCCTTACGGCAGGAATAAGGTGCGGACGAGCGCTTATTTAATTAAGCAGCATATGCGAACTGAGCGTTCGCATTGTAATTTGCATTGTCTGCATTTAAATTTAGGCCGAATGTTTTAACGAGGCCACTCGTTCCTCGACGTGCTTACCTCACCGCGCACCCGCAATCGAAACCGGTGCTACCCCATTATCTTTGCGCTCTCCGCGCAAAGTATTTCTGTGTATAGTATACTACTATTTTATTAAAAATGCAACTTACGCCGCCTTATTCATCCTTATTCTTATTTCTATTTCGACGCAAGTTAATTTCTTGCATTATCTCCGCCGCAATAATAAGAACTATGCTCAATATTGATGAAAATAATGATAAAAGCGCAGCCGGCCCAAATGAAATTGCAAGTGATAATAAAACAACAGCCGAAAGTGCCAAGAGGGCATCGGATGCGATTCGAAATCCCAAATACCACTTATTATTGTTTTCACCATTGATATTTAAGGGTGAATATTTATACTCTTTCACAGCAAAAATCACTGCGCTCAACGACAAAACGATCGATCCCGCCGAAATCAAGAACGTCACAGAAATAGCAACCGCAATTGCAATTCCTGTACCGAATATCGCAACAAATGCTCCTGCACCGCTCGCCTGTGCACCAATCTTTTGCGGCAAATATACCGAAGCATAAACGCAAAGCCAAACGGCTGCAATAAAAAGCAAAATTGCGCAACAAAGTTTCAGCCAAAAACTAATTTGACAAAACTTTCTCTCACTCATTCTTCCCCCTTTCGTGCTTTAAAACTGAAACGGCGTTACCTGATAGACATAATAGTTCAGCCAGTTCGTATAGAACAAATTTGCAGCACTTGTCCAGGTCACGCGCACGTCCGTACACGTTTCGTCTGTAAAATAATTAAAAGGCGGATGAATGGGAAGCCCGCGCGAAATATCGCGGTCATATTCTTTTTTCAGCGTAAAGCGATCATATTCCATGTGCCCGGTCAAGAAAATCTTTTTATTGTCTTTGCTCTTCGCGATCGAAAGCCCTGTATATTCGGACTCACTCAGCACAACAAGATCCTTCACTTTGCGGACGTCTTCCATACGCACGGTTGTATGACGGGAATGCGGAATATAAAACACATCGTCGATCCCCTTCAAAAGCGGATCGTGCTGATCCAGAATTTTTTTATGCGGAAAAATCCCGAACAGTTTTTGCGGCAAAAGATATTTCTGTATCCCGTAATGATAATACAGCGCCGCCTGCGCGCCCCAACAAATATAGATCGTACTTGTCACATTCTTATCTGCAAAATCAAAGATCTTTTTCAGCTCGTCCCAATAGGCGACCTCTTCGAACGGCATTGTTTCTACGGGCGCACCTGTGATGATCATACCGTCAAAATGCTTATCTTTGATATCTTCAAACCGCTTGTAGAATTTTTCCAAATGTGCCGCCGCCGTGTTTTTGCTTTTATATGACTCGGTATAGATCAGCGTCACATTTACTTGCAAAGGCGAATTGGAGAGAAGGCGCATAAACTGCGTTTCCGTTTCTTCCTTCGTAGGCATCAGATTCAGTATGGCAATTTCAAGCGGACGAATATCCTGCGTGAACGCGCGCTCGTCACTCATTACGAAGATATTTTCCTGATGCAATGCCGCATACGCGGGTATGTCTTTGGGAATTACGATCGGCATTTCTTTCTCTCCTTTTGTAAAATGTCATGCGGCGGAGCGTCTACGGCGCCCCGCCGCCGCTTTTTCTTTAAATTTTTGCGAGTGCCTGCTCCAAATCAGCGATAATGTCCTCAGGATTTTCGATCCCCACCGACAAACGCACAAGATTCTCGGGCACCCCTGCCTGTTCCAGCTCCTCTTTCGTGAGCTGGCGGTGCGTCGTGGATGCAGGATGCAATACACAGCTGCGCACATCTGCGACGTGCGTTTCCTGCGTGACCAGGCGAAGCGCTTCCATGAATTTAGCCGCCTGCTTCACATCCCCTTTAATACCGAAACTGAGCATGCCGCCCTGACCGTTCGGCAGATACTTTTCGGCAAGTTTATGGTATTTATTGTCGGGCAAAGAAGCGTGCCACACCCAATCGATTTTCGGATGCTTAGAAAGATACGCAGCGACCTTTTTTGCATTGGAAGAATGTCTTTCCATACGAAGAGCAAGCGTATCACAACCCAGCCAGCTCAAAAAAGCATTCTGCGGGCTCATCATAGCGCCGATGTCGCGCATCATCTGCGCGCGGCATTTCGTGGCGAACTGCGCCGTCGGAAGATCTGCGTACACAAGCCCATGATAGCTCTCGTCGGGCACATTGAACGAAGCGTAGCGCTTGTTGCCTTTAAAATTAAAATTGCCGCCATCCACGATCATGCCGCCCAGCGCCGCCGCATGTCCGTCCAGATATTTTGTCGTCGAATGGATGATCAGGTTTGCGCCCCAACGAAAAGGCGAGCAAAGCACAGGCGTTGCAAGCGTATTGTCAACCGCAAACAAGACTTCATATTTTTTCGCAATCGCCGCAATTTTCTCAAAATCTAAGATCTTAATGGAAGGATTGGCGATCGTTTCCGTAAAGATCATCTTCGTATTGTCATCGATCAGTTTTTCGATCTCTTCTGCGGGCGCATCGGGATCAAAAAAACGAGTTTCGATACCCAATTTCGGAAGAGTTACCGCAAACAGGTTGAACGTTCCGCCGTAGATCGCCGAAGAAGAGACAATATTATCCCCTGCGCCGCAGACTGTGAACGCCGCAAGCGTCGTTGCAGACATCCCTGAAGAACATCCGATACCCGCAACCCCGCCTTCCAGTTCGGTAACTTTTCCTTCAAAGGCCGCAACCGTCGGATTCGCAAGCCGGGAATAGAAATATCCGTCCGCTTTCAGATCAAACAGATCCGCCATTCCCTGCGTGCTGTCGTAAAAATATGTCGTGCTCTGCGAAATGGGCGGAATGCGCGATTCCCCCGATTTCGGACGGTATCCGCCCTGTACACATATCGTATCCTTTTTATAACTCATGTCCATAACTCCTGTTAAAATTTTTTATTTGTTATTCGAAATATTTTTGCATATCAGAACGCTTCACGGATCCTGCGGTCCGCTTCGCGTTTCAGATCCTTTTCTTTAAGCGCTTGCTTTTTATCGTAGGTATGTTTGCCACGGCATAGTGCGATTTCTGCCTTCACGAGCGAACCCTCAAAATAAATTTTCAAGGGAACGAGCGTATAGCCCTTTTCGTTGACCTTGCCAGCGATCTTCGCAATCTCTGCTTTATGCAAAAGCAACTTTCTATCCCGCCTGGAATCGCGCGTATTGAAAGCACCGCTCTTATCATAAACCGCAATATGCATGTTTTTTAACAAAACTTCTCCGCCTCGCACAAAGCAAAAACTGTCATTCAGATTACAATTGTTCTTCCGGATGGATTTTACCTCACTTCCTTCCAGTACAATGCCTGCTTCAAATTTTTCTTCAATGAAATATTCAAAAGAAGCAGATTTATTCACCGCAACGATTTTCATAATGAATTACCCGATATTTTGCAATATGCTATATTAATTATTATACCACAATTTCTGCCCTTTGAACAGAAAAATCATATATTCGCGGGCAAAAATTCACATTTACGCGTACCGATATCACAAGCGGCAACTTTAATTCGTATTTTATCGCCAATCTTAAAAGAATACCTTCCGCCTTTGAGTAAATATCTTTCTTCCACAAAAACATAATCGTCTTGCGGCAGATTTTCGATTCTGATCAGACCTTCCACAGTGTTTGCAAGTTCCGCAAACACACCGAAAGCCGTCACGCCGGAAACGATTCCGTCAAACTCCTCTCCCAAATGCGAACGCATATACCAAACTTTATACAGCTCGTCAACGGCGCGCTCCGCTTCATCCGCGCGGCGTTCGCTCGCCGAACACCTCTGCGACGCCTCCTGCACAAACGAGGAAAACCGCTCCGCTTCCCCTGCCTGTCCCTTGATCGCAAGTTTTACGATGCGGTGCACCACAAGGTCTGGATAGCGGCGGATCGGCGAAGTAAAATGGCAATAACAGCGCGAGGCAAGTCCAAAATGCCCGCAATTTTCCGCGCTGTAACGCGCTTTCGACATTGAACGCAACATTACGCGGTTGACTACACGAAAGAGTTCGCTTCCTTCCAGCCCTTCCAAGATTTTTCCGTATTCGCCCGGGCGCACGTTTTCGGGATGAAATTTTGCACGAATACCCAGCTCTTGCAGGTACTTTTTGAATCCCTCCGCTTTCTCCTCGCCGGGCTGCTCGTGCACGCGATACACAAACGGCAATTCGTACGCCGCAATAAATTCCGCAACCGTTTCATTCGCAAGGATCATAAATTCTTCGATGATATGGTGCGCCATTGTGCGCTCATATTCGCAAACTTCGACCGCACCGCCGTCATAAGTGATCTTTGCCTCGCGCACATCCAGTTCTACACTGCCGCGCGCCTGCCGTTTTTTCATGAGAATGCGCGCAAGCGCGCGCATATCCTCGCACATCGAAAGCAAGTGGGGATACTTCGCGCGAACCGTTTCGTCCCCGTCCAAGATCGCCGATACCTGCGTGTATGTCATGCGGTTTCTTGAACGGATCACCCCTTCCACGATTTGCGGATCGGTCACATTTCCGCGAGCATCCACATGCATAAGACAGGAAAGCGTATAACGATCTTCGCCTTCATTGAGCGAACACGCACCGTTGGACAAGCTCTCGGGAAGCATAGGCAGAACGCGATCAGGAAAATAAACACTCGTACCGCGCCCATACGCTTCTTTGTCCAGAGCACCGCCCCGCTTTACATAATGCGATACGTCCGCAATATGCACGGCCAAACGATATCCGTCCCCTTCCTTTTCTACACTCACCGCATCATCAAAATCGCGGGAATCTTCCCCATCGATGGTGATCACAAGGTCACCGCGAAAATCATGCCTTCCGCGCAGTGAAATTTCTTCGGCTGCGACACGCTCCGCTTCTGCAATCACTTTTTTCGGAAATTCTTCGGTAAGATTTTGCGTGCGGATAATGGCCTCTTCTTCTGTCTTAAGGTCACCGCACTTGCCGAGCACCTCTTCGATCTGTCCTTCGGGCGCGCGTCCGTCGGGATAGGAAATAATGCGAACAACTACCTTTTCGCCAGGAAATGCGCGTACCGTTCCTCCGATTATGTGGACAGGTTCGCAAAAGCGTCGTTCGTCTGCCTCAACGAATCCGCCCTTTCTATCACGATAATACACACCCGTAAGCCGCGGCATACCGCGCCTTACAATGGAATACACAGCGCCTTCATCGCCGTGTTCACCTCCGACAATGCGGGCATAGACTGTATCGCCGTGCAATGCTCCGTGCAGGGCGCGCGGCGGAAAAAACAGGTCTTCTCCGTCGTCGCGCACCCCGAACGCAAAGCCCCGTTCATTACCCTGCACCGTACACATAATCAGACCGAGCCTTTGCGGTGTGACAAACCTGCCCCTCTCGTCGCGAACAAGATCGCCCTCTTCTTCCATTGTTTTTAATATCCGCCCGATCGCATCGCGCTCAGCGCGCGAAGAAATTCCGAGCAATCGGCAAATTTCGCTTTGTTTTTTGTATTCCAGCTCTCCTGTATGAAATTTTTCAAGTATACTTTGCGATGCCAACATTTCTCTTCTCCGCTGCTACATAAATTTACGAGTAATTTTACCCACCCATGAAAAGTTATAAAAAAAAGCGGCTATCCTTTTCAGGAATAACCGCCCATCCAATTGCTTTGCGTTTATGCACTGACACCCCACACGCCGTTCAGCTGCAGAATGAAGAACGCGATCGCGAGTACCGTAAGCACGATCAGAGAAATGACTGTCCATTTCTTCATCTTGCTTTCCATTGACCTTCCCTTATTTTTCCCAAAGAAAGTCTCGCTCGAACCGCCCAAAGCATCAATACCTGTAGAGTTGCCCGGCTGGAACAGCACAATGACGATTGCAATGACCGCACAAACCATCATTACGAGCAACAAAACAAGACAGACGATCCTGTAAACATTATATACTGCTTGACTCGGAAGAGGAGCCAGCATTGCATTGATTATAGACATCATGTCGGGCATTTGAAACACTCCCTGCAAAATTTTTCTGTTTTAGTCCAGTACTTGAATAGTATACCATACCGGAAAAGTTTAATCAACCGTTTTTTAGTTGTTTTTCAGATTTTTTTAAAAATACTCTCAGTGCACGATCAAAGTTTTTCCGGTCATCTCCTCAGGCACGGGAAGATTCATCATTTCCAAAAGAGTCGGAGCAAGATCCGCTAAAATTCCATCTTTGCGCAACTTCACGTTTTTCAACGCATCGCACACAAGCACGACCGGGACGGGATTGGTCGTATGCGCAGTGAACGGGGAACCGTCTTCCGCGATCATCTTATCCGCATTGCCGTGGTCTGCCGTTAAAAGCGCGCCGCCGCCCATTTCCAAAATCTTTTTAAGTACACGATCCACGCATTCATCTACCGTCGCAACCGCTTTTTCTGCCGCTTCCAAAACACCCGTATGCCCGACCATGTCGCAGTTTGCAAAATTTAAGATCATTGCATCATATTCACCCGTTGACAATTGCTCGATTACCTTATCCGTCACTTCATAAGCGCTCATTTCAGGTTTCAAATCGTAAGTAGCCACCTTCGGCGACGGCACCAGCACGCGCACTTCATTTTCGTTAGGTGCTTCCACGCCGCCGTTAAAGAAAAAGGTAACGTGCGCATATTTTTCCGTTTCAGCAATACGCAGCTGCTTTTTGCCCAGTGACGCAAGATATTCTCCCAGCGTATTTTTCAAACTCTGCGGTTTAAACGCAACCTGTACGTGCGCAAACGTCGCATCGTACTGCGTAAAGCACACATAATTGGGCGCAAGATATCCCGTTTTACGCTCAAACCCTGCAAAATCGGGTTCGGTGAATGCGCGAGTGATCTCACGGGCGCGGTCAGGACGGAAATTAAAGAAAATCACGCTGTCCCCTTTTTCCACCAATGCAACAGGCTTGCCGTCCTTAACGACGTTGGTCGGCAACATGAACTCGTCCGTTACATCATTTGCATACGACTGCTCGATCGCCGAAGCCGCGTCTTGCGTCTGAATACCGTTGCCGATCGTAAGCATTTCGTATGCTTTGGATACGCGCTCCCAGCGATTGTCGCGGTCCATCGCATAATATCTGCCGCAGACGGATGCAATTGCACCAAAGCCCAGCTTGTCCATTTCTTTCTGCAAATCGCGTACGAATCCCGCACCCGACGTGGGAGACACGTCACGACCGTCAAGAAAACAGTGTACGTATGCATTATCCAATCCTTGTTCTTTGCACATCTTCAAAAGAGCATACAGGTGCGTGTTGTGGCTGTGCACACCGCCATCCGACAAAAGTCCCCAAATATGCAGTTTTTTGCCCGAAGCCTTTGCACTGTTCATTGCCCAAAGAAGCGCTTCGTTTTTAAAAAATTCGCCGTCGTCAATTTCTTTCGTGATTTTGGTCAGCTCTTGATATACAATGCGTCCCGCACCCATGTTCAGATGCCCCACTTCGGAGTTGCCCATCTGCCCGTTCGGTAGCCCCACACTCATCCCCGACGCGCCCAGTTGCGACGAAGGATATTCCTTTTCATACCTCTTTACATTCGGGCTGCCCTCCAGCTCGATTGCGTTTCCTTTCTTTTCGGGATTGATCCCGTATCCATCCATGATAATGATCGCAAAAGGTTTTTTCATTCCAAACACCTCGTTTTTGTTCTTATTCTATAATATTATATAACATTTGAAGAAATTTAGCAAGATTCGGAATGCGCTTTTTTGAAACATTCGTAATTTCCTAAAAAAATGTCAAATGCGCATTTTACACAGTTAAAATTTTAATTTTTATCATTTTTTGTTTGATATTGCAAATTTTTCGGTTTTAATGCGCTTTTGCTTGACAACTTCATTCGGTTAGTGCTATTATATACAAAACAAAGAATTGAGAAATTGCGAAAACGCAAAATTTGGGACATGACGGAGTATTGATCAGAACGTAGCGATTTGCGCAAAAAAGCCGATCGCGCCGCTCAACCATTGATATAAATCTTCCGGTGCATTAAAATGCTTTCGTATTTTAAAATCTACACATCGGAGTCGATACAGTTATGTTTGCAAAGATTTTGAAAACACTCAGAAAAGAAAACGACACGACGCAGTGCGAACTCGCCCAAAAACTCGGTGTGAAGCAATCCACCATAAGCAGTTGGGAGATTGGTCGCTCGCGCCCCACTTTTGAACAAATCATTGAAATTTCAAATTTGTTCAACACATCCACTGATTATCTGCTTGGCAAATCGGACAGCGAAAACAATTATGTTTATACTGACAATAAAACCCTGCAAAATTTCTATGTGGATTTCAGTAAGCTTTCAAAAGCTGAACAGTTATTTATTGTAAAATCGGTTAAGGCTTACGTCGAAAATAAATAATTTTGATAGCAATTCGCACTGCTTATATAGGCAGTGCAGCTTTGCTTTTTTGGATAGTTAAGCCTGTTTATAGTTTTTATTAGAACCAAAAAAAGCCGGAATATAAATTCCGGCCGTATTCAAGCGCGACCGCCGCATCCGAAATACGGATGCGGCGGTATTTTTTGATCAATCTATTTTTAATCAAAAATGTTTCTCGTTTCTATGATTATTTTTGCAAATAATTGTTCAAAGCGGAAACAAGCGCATTGATCGAAGACTGAATAATATCTTCATCCACACCTGCCCCCCAATAAGATTTTCCATCCTTTTCCAAGCCGACAAAGGACAGAGCCTGCGAGTCGGATTTTTCACTGAGAGCGCGCTGCTCGTACGTTGTGAGCGTAAACGAAATATCAAAATACCCTTTCAGAGCATTCGTCACCGCATCAAGGCGCCCATTGCCATCCGCCGTAACATTTTTACGCACTCCATTCCTTTCCACTGTAACCGTCGCCTCGATCCCGTCTTTCACTTGCTTGAAATGGCACTCGGGAACAGAAAAAACTTTGCGATTTTCCACAAACGTATCCAGAAAAACGCGGAAAACTTCATCGGGTTTAAGCTCCTTATGCGTACGGTCGGATACCCCTTTCGCCGCATATCCCATCGCTTCTTTGAACTTGGGCGGAAGATCGATTCCGTAATTTTCCTGCAAAATAAATCCTACGCCGCCCTTTCCGGACTGACTGTTAATGCGGATTACGTCCGTTTGATATTCTCTGCCGACATCCTGCGGATCAATGGGCAAATACGGAACATCCCAATATTCGGATTTTCCGTCACGCCGCCACTGCATACCCTTTGCGATCGCATCCTGATGGCTTCCGGAAAACGCTGCAAAAACGAGTGAACCCGCATACGGTTGACGCGGAGACACACGCATTTGAGTATACTCGGTATACTTTTCGCAGATCTCCGGCATGAAAGAAAAATCCAAATGCGGATCAACACCTTGCGAATACATATTCATCGCTATGGATACAATATCCGCATTTCCCGTGCGCTCCCCGTTGCCGAACAATGTGCCTTCCACACGGTCCGCACCGGCCAAAAGCCCCATTTCCGTCGCCGCGACGGCACACCCGCGGTCATTATGCGGATGAAGACTGACCACTACGTTTTCACGATAGACAAGATTTTTGGAGAGATATTCAATTTGCTGAGCAAAAACATGCGGCATCGCATTTTCTACCGTTGCAGGCAAATTGATGACCGCTTTCCTATCTGATGTAGGCTTCCAAACTTCCAATACGGCGTTGCATACTTCCAATGCATACTCCGGTTCGGTGCCCGTGAACGATTCGGGGCTATACTCAAAACGATATTTTTCCCCTGCTTCCTCCGTGAGCTGTTTTAAAAGTTTTGCACCTTCTACCGCGATCTTTTTGATCTCATCTTTATCCTTTTTAAATACCTGTTCACGCTGCGCAACCGAAGTAGAATTGTAAACGTGTACGATGACGTTTTTTGCGCCTTTAATCGCTTCGAACGTCTTACGAATGATATGCTCGCGCGCCTGCGTCAGCACTTGGATCGTCACATCGTCCGGAATCAAGCCGTTTTCGATGAGCGTACGCAAAAAGGTATATTCGGTATCACTCGCCGCAGGAAATCCGACTTCGATCTCTTTAAAACCGATTTTCAGCAGAAGTTTGAAAAATTCAACTTTTTGTTCAAGCGTCATCGGTTCGATAAGCGCTTGATTTCCGTCGCGAAGATCGACACTGCACCAAACCGGTGCATGCTCCACGGCATCTTTTTCCGCCCAGTCCATACAGCGCATCGGCGGCATAAAATACTGTTTCTTATATTTTTGATAATTTTTCATGGTTCTGCCTCCCTCAAATAAAAAATCCCCGTTTCCGACTCTTAAAGAGACGAAAACGGGTTTCGCGGTACCACTCTTCTTCGCGCAAAATTGCGCGCACTCTGCAAATACTTGCCTTACGGCGCATATTCCGCCCTTTTAACGGCGAGCCCCCGTTCCGCCTCTACTCGTTCCCTTTCGGACGGACCGCTCCGCGGCGAGTTCACCCGATCGCTTCGACTGCCTTGCACCTACCGGCAGCTCTCTGAACCTGCAAATTCGAATTACTGTTCCGCATCATTGCGTTTTATTATTTCTTGATTGAGTTTCATTTTAACACAAATTTATGAGTTTGTAAAGCATTTCCGACAAATTTTTTCTCGGTTTTTACTTTGCTTAACGCAAAAAAAGCGCGCATCCGAATCACTTTCGACGCGCGCTTTTTTAATCAATGATTGCTCTTGCTCAGATATGAACCATTTGACGTAACGCCTTCATAGAGCGCCGAAGCATCCGCATAACCGAACGCCGAAGCTACCGTCTGCACATTCGCAGAACAATATTCCTGCGCCATGGCATCCGATCCCGGATCTTGGTGTGTAAGACTGAGTTTGAGCGTCACCATGCCCACCACCGTAATCGATCCATCCAACGAAGTCAAATCATACCGGTCACCGTTTTGTTTCCGATAAATATTCAGTGTCACATCATCAAACTCATCCATACCCGTAACGGCACCTAAATCCAACGTAATATGGTAGCCTGCATCATCCGCCGAATACGACTTCACCATCTCGCCTGCATCATATGTTGTGACAGGATTCGGCTGCTGATTGTCCGGATCATTCAATCCAGCCTGATCACGGATAAAATTCTGCATACTGTCGCTGAGATTGATCGCGAAGAACATTTGATTCATGATATCCGCAAAAAAGGCATCCAGCGTCATTGCGCGATAATCAACGTACGGCGTACTGAGCTGTCGGAATCCGATATTCCAAAAATCCCAACCTGTATAGTAATACGTCGTCTGCGTGCGCGACATGCTTACAAATCCATCCTCGATAGAAATATCGGTGACTGTATTGCCGTTTATAATGACCGAGCTGCCCATTAAACCGCCCAATAAGTTATAATACTGCGGCGTTGTCAAGCGCAAAGCAATATCTGCGGAGCCGTCTTCATTTACTCCAACGCGAAGATCGATGTTTACGGTCAAATCAAGTTCAATCCCCACTACCTCTATCTTGACAGAATCCGTAAGGTGGTAGCCCGTTTCCCTGTAATCATAAGCGTACAATACATCCTGCATAAGCTGCGCGATCGTGGAAATATCAATAAATGAACCGGCAGGCGCCTCAATTGCCGCCGTTTCCTTTTGAGCCGTCAATGCAATGTCTGCAACTCCTTCTCCGGCCGCCAGCTTGCGGACACGAATCGTAACATCTCCATTTTCCGCCGTTTCAATTTCAAACGGAATTTCCAAAGTCGAATCAGTTTTTTCTGCTTCGTTTGACTCGCCCTTCGACGAATACTCATCGATTATCCCAAGAAACAGATCACACCAGCTTTCCGTATCCATAACACTGAAAATCCCGCTGTTGATCGTAGTGTAATACTGACCGAGGATCGCGTTTACAAATTCGAAGTAATATATATCTTCGGATATACCGAGCAGCGGCGCAAGAATCGGCAATACTGTCTTACCCGCCGCAAACAATTCACTCACCGGCATCGTGACGCGAAGCGCCGTGTCCGCATCCAAACCCTTAACGGAATACGTCATATACAGCGATTCACGCAAAATGATAAGATGCAAATAATGCGAACCGGAAACGACCATGTTTCCCTGGCCATCCGAAGTATAGGTCGAAACTGCTGCTGTAAAATCAAGGTTCAGCGTCCTCTCAGCACTGCCCTCGATTCCTTCGAATTGTACCTTCCCGTCCAGATCGACCGACAGATCATCCGCAATGTAGTCAAAAGAAACGGCGAGATACTCTGTCTGCGCAAACTGTGTATATGAATTGAGTATAAACTCAAAAACGTTTGCACACATCGTGACATTGCTGAAATCGGGAACGATCACTTGCTTTGCCGCTGAAACTTCGGCGTATACATCGCAAACCGTTAAGCCATAGAGCGTAAGTTCTTTGCTCGAAAGGCTCACACCGTCTTCCAAAGGCGCAATTTCACATGTAAGCGCACCAAACGATTCGCCCAATATGGACGCAAGATCCATTGCAATGGCAAGAGCCCCGCCTTCTGCCTCAGCAATGCGAATGTCCTGAATGAATTTTACAAGATCAAACCCATCCATCCCCAGCAAAGCCAAAACCGATTGCACAGACGCATCCTTTGTTGCTGCTTCCGTCGAAAACAGTGAAGAGAATTTATTGATAACAGCGGAAAGCTCGCTTTCTGCCACAGTCATGCCATAGCCGCCATAGGCAAAAGTAAGCGTTCCATCGCAATACCATATAACTACATTCGCTCCGTTCACCGCTAGATCCAAACGGATCTGCAAACCATCGGCAAGCCAAATTTCGCCCGCCAATTCAACCGAAAGCGCAATATTCTCGACCGACGTGTTTCCTTCCAGTAAGAAAGAGAAGCCGTTTGCCTGCACGAGCGCAAGAATCGGATCTATGAACGATGCAACTGTTCCAAACGAAACGTACTCATCCGCATCAACGGGCACCGATACCGAAACGCTTCCCGCTTCAAACCGGACATTCGCACCCGAAATACTGAACACAAACGCACCGGAAGAAAGCTCATAATTCGCTTTCAATTCACCCAGACGAACTTCTGTTTCACCTAAAATGCCCTGCAATGCTGAAACAAACACATCACAATCCGCCGTCAGCGAAACCGACTCATCGGTGAGCCGCAAATCTTTGATTGCCTTCGCAAAATCCACAGACAAAAATGCCCGTAAAATTTCATCGACATTCAAAGAAGGTATCGCCGCATTTGCCGCCTGCGGCAACAATTCCGCAAACACACTTTCAAGTTCCGATAACGTCGCACTGATTTTGATATTGAAAATATCCAGATAAACGTTTTCACCGATGAGCACAAAATGTGCCGGCAAGGAATATGCTCCGAAAGTAAAAGTAATATTTCCTTCCGCTTTCAAACCGTCCGTCACATCGAGAGCAACGGTTCCAGTCAAAGCAAATTGTTCTGCGGAATAATTAAGATCAAGTATGTACTGCTTGCTTGCAATCAGCTCGCAAATAC
Organism: uncultured Eubacteriales bacterium; assembly: GCA_902465495.1. Lineage (GTDB taxonomy): Bacteria > Bacillota > Clostridia > Christensenellales > Borkfalkiaceae > Borkfalkia. The sequence continues at coordinate 2,878 of CABQND010000009.1, read as the reverse complement.
TGTCGATATACGGTTTAAGATCAACCGCGCCTTCCGTTTCGAAAGCCGGTAAGGAAATCGATGCGTCCAAAGAAAGCTCTGCCGAAATTTCCAAACCAAACAACACTGTACAAACACGCACATATTCGACAGATGTCTGCGTTTCCGTCTGCGTGAATGCAAATTCAATCGGTAAATTAACTTCACCCAATGCAAGCGAAGCGCGCATTATATACCGTTCGCCTTCTTTTTCAAGAGTCGCAGTGAGAAGTGAATCGACAAGGCTTGCAAGATCAATCGAAGCCGTACGATCGAAAGACAGCATAGATCCGATGTCATTTATCGCAAGTTTGCCGAGCATATCTTTGTAATTTACATAGACCGTTCCCGCAGCGAACATTGCAGAAAAATCACCGATCTGCGCTTGTAAACGAACAAACTGCCCTTCGCGCATTTCCAGTACGGCATCTGCTTGCAACGTTTCCCCGGCTGCATTCAATGTCAAAGAGAATCCTGTCTCGCCGTCTAGAATTCCCTGTACTGACGCGACAGCCTCCAAGGCCGCACGCGCCAAATCGAACGGAACATATTCGTTCGGATCGGGCATCGGTACCGCATCCTCACGCCCGGAAAGAGAAAGGGTTGCCCCAAAACCTTCTACCGAGAAAGCAGAGGCTTCCAAATCATATTGCGCAACAATCTCGCCGATCGCAACGTCCGTATCGCCAATAAGGGATGACAGACCTTCAAGAAGAACATCGCCATTCAAAACCAATCCGAGCGACTGTTCGGTCAACGTCAGCGAGCTGATCAGCGCATCGAAATCCATTCCGATTACACCGGTAAGGATCCCTGCGATATCTACTTTTTCAAGATCCAAAGAAGGCACCGCAACATCGAACAATGCAAGCGCAGAAGTAAGCCCCTCCTCCAAATCGTTCAAACATGTGACGACGGCAATATTGCCGATTTTTAAATAAACATCCTCACTGTTTAATGCAAACGATACCGGAATGGAAAGCTCGTCGCCTGTACCGCCAAGCATCGACGGTTGTAACGAAAGGATCAATCCGCCGTTCACGGCAACAGGATCTGCCGAAACAGCAACATTCCCTTCTGCACGAATGGGCGAAGTTTCATCGCCATACGCGACCTCCATATCAAATGAGCCGCCTGCAATCATTCCGATCGCACCGTCTATGTATGGTTTAAGGTCGACAGCGGATGAAGTATCAATTTGCGCAAAGGGTGTATCCAGTTTGGAAGGCGCTAATCGAATCGCGGCATCTGTACCGTCAATATTCAAATCGGCAGTTATGTACTCAAAAGAAATTAAACCGTCTGACTTTTTAAAACCAAATTCAAGAGAAATTTCCTGTTCGCCCAAAGGTAAATTGCATAACAATGCAATATTGTTTCCGTCTTTAAGAATCGTGCTGCCGGAAATTGCGTCTTGCAAAGCCGCCATATCCAGATCCAAAGGAACATCACCGATCAGCCCCAATACATCCGAAAGCGCTATCTTGCCGAGAAAATCTTTATACTGCGCGTATACTGTCCCCTTTTGCAAGAGCACGTTTAACGATCCGAGCTCCGCTCGCACGACAAGCCCGCTAAGTAAATCGCCTGCAATTCCCGAAAGATCTCCCGTTCCGCTCAAAAGCCCCGACAGATCGCCCAGCTCCATCGAAAGTCTTCCCGAAATTACTTCTCCGCCTATATCCGCTCGAAGCGCCAACGGAGTTCCGCCACTGATCGCCGGCAATACCCCCTGCGTCAGATAATCGATCGCCGCAGGTTCTTTTTCCGCTACCCCTGTGGACGCTGCATTGGCATAATTCTTAAAATAATTTTCGTACGCGGAAACATCCACGCTGTCTTTTGCGTAGTCAAATTCAATGACTGTCGTGCCGCTGCAACTGACCGAAATTACTTTTTTCGTATCATATTTCTCTTCGACTGTCAATTTGGTAATCGTCCAGTCCGAAGTAAACTCCACTGTCATTAATACAGACGAAAAATTCGGATAGTCGTCAAGACCTCCCATCGTCTTCATCTGGATTTTATAATATTTGGTAGACTCGTTCGGTTCCAATTCAATCGTGAACGAATACACATCTCCGTTCTTTTGCAAGTCGGAGAAAGAGAGGCAGGTCTTTTCATTGATCACATAATCACTGAATTCCGTACCCCACATACCATAGTAATTCACATAGTCGTCCGTACCCAAAATCTGGTCCGGCTCACCTGTTTTCCATTCGGTTTGCGTACCGTTCCAATCATCAGGATTGGAAGATACTGCCGTACGGATAACCGCCTTGTCTTCGCCAAAAAATTTCTGCATCGCCACAGGTGCGGGCGCAAACGAACTCAAAGTTCCCTTGCTCCAACACAGCGAAGTTGCAAGCATTACTCCGTCTTTATAATCTTTTCCGCCTTCCACAAACTGCTCCATACCCGTTGTGGTCACATGCGACGTGGAATCTGTATGGTAAAAGATGCGTTCGGTCAGCCGCCCCACTATATAGGCAATATTATCAAGATTACCATAATTTTCAGGCGTTGAACCGTCATCGGGAGGCGTCATACAGATGCTTTGACTGACTTTCGAAACAGTGATCTTTTCTCCGGATCCTCCACTGCAAGCAAAAAAGACCGTCGCCCCAAAAACGATGGTTATCAACAAAATCAAAGCGCATATTAAGAATTTTTTCTTTTTGAAAAATCTTTTTTTACCGCTCATATAATCTACTCTCTGCATTGTCATGTTTTTTTATGACAGCATCATTATAATAGATTTGGCACTAATTGTCAAATGAATCACAAAAAAATATGACAAAACATTACAGATGCTTTGCCAAGAATATTTTAATTTTAGCAAAGCGGCGCCGCCTCGTAC
>CABQND010000008.1 GCA_902465495.1 uncultured Eubacteriales bacterium | reverse complement strand
TCCGACGAGTCTGGTGTTTATAAAAGGGGCGTCCGTCGTGCGATTGATAAATCCGGACGGAAATAACAGATACGTTTTGAACGCTTACATTAGTACTTTTGAACTTAGCAAAGGCGGAAGTGTTACCATCAACTCGGTCTGCTATAATTTTTATGGAATTTACGACATAAAACTCGGAGCGGGGACGAAAGCCGAATACGGCACGAAAGGTTCGCAGTCAACCCGTGACAGCGACGCTTACTATTATGAAGCTGAGTTTAACGATGATTTGAAGATAATACGGTTTGTGTACGGCGAAGGAGCAGGCACGGCAACGACGAGTGACGTCAACGTTGAAGGTATGAAAGGTTATGCAATCGAGGAGAGCGAGTTCACCGTCACGTTGGCAGGGGACACCTTTACCGAAATTGCACAAAACACCGACGTAACCTCTTGGTTTAAGAATATGCCGTCGGGTTTGGTTGCAAAAATCAAAACCAAAGTCGAAGCAGGCGCGACAAGCCTTACCATTGCAATCAGCGGCACGCCTCAAAGCGTGGAGACTGTGCGCGCATACATTGAAATCCCCGAACAGTATCTTGTTGAGGGAGAGTACGACATTACCATAGACCCGAACAAAAACAAGGTTGATTTCAGCATCGTATCGGGTGAGGCGATAGACGTACCCATGCCGTCCGACACGCAGTTCGTTTATGACGGCGAAGCAAAAGTGTTGCTTACGGACGGCGAAGGCTACACCGTCAGCAACAACAAAAAAACCGATGCCGGTGAATACACGGCAGTTGTGACGCTGAAAAAAGGGTATAAATGGTCGAACGGAACTACCGACCCGATAAATATTGCTTGGACAATAAAGAGGCAAGACATCACCATAGAGGTGACACTTACCAAAACAACGTATGAATATTCAGGCTATACAATCGAACCCGAATATACGGTGTATCGTAAAACGCCCACCGGCAACGTTGAGTTGCCTCGCTCGGAATACAGGGGCGTGTCGTCAAACAACAAGGACGTCGGCAAGGCAACTTTGACTGTCGAAGACAACGGAATAGGCAACTATAACATAACAAACCCCGTTACCGTCAATTTTGAAATAGTCAAAGGCACAAAAACTCCGCCTTCGGGACTTAAAGGCATTGCTCCGTCGGCTGACGGCGCAACGGACGGCAAAATTACGGGCACGACCGCCGATATGGAATATTCCACCGATACAGAGTTCACTTCACCCATACCTTGTACGGACGGCGAAACAACGGGACTTGCCGAAGGAACGTATTACGTTCGCTATAAAGCAACCCCTACCACCAAACCAAGCGATTATGCCGAAGTGAAAGTCGCTTTGAATTCCGTTACGGTTGTAGGCGGAACAGGCAGCGGAAAATATGCTGTCGGTGCATCTGTAACAGTAAAAGTGACTGTGCCCACAGGCAAAACGTTTGCAAGATGGAAGTTTGGAGGCGTTGTGCTAAACACGGCGCAGAGTACACAACAGGAAATCACGTTCACTATGCCCGAAAACGACGTTGAGTTGACCGCTTTGTTTAATGATATAAATTACGACATAACGGTGACAGACGGAACGCCGAGCGCGACAACTGCAATTTATCAAGCCGAAGTCACGGTGACGGCAAACGCCCCTGCAACGGGAAAAGAGTTCGACAAGTGGGTTGTTTCGGGAATTACCTTGACAAACGAGGATTTGGCAAAATCAACGGTTACTTTCAAGATGCCTGCAAGCGACGTGACAATGAAAGCAACATACAAAGACGTTGTTTACAGAATTACCGTCACCAACGGAACAACCACCTTGGATATGGCAAAATATCAAACGGAAGTTACCGTAAAAGCAAACGAGCCAGATACCGATATGTACTTCGACAAGTGGGAAGTCACCGGACTTGACACGACGGGTATGGACTTGACCAAAACGGAAATCAAGTTCCAAATGCCTGCCGGCGACGTAACCTTTAAGGCAACCTATTTGACGATTGAAAAGTTTGATATAGTTGTTGTGGACGGTACGAAAGACAAAGAAGTTGCAAAAGCCGGTGAAATCGTAACCATAACAGCAGGCACCAAGGAAGGAAAAGTCTTTGACAGATGGACTTGCGAAACGGCGGGCGTAACCATTGAGTTTGCAAACGCGACAAGTTCTACGACAACCTTTGTAATGCCTGCAAGCAACATTAAGATTCAAGCGCATTTCAGAGCTGTTGACGACAAACCGTCCGTTGAAATCAAAGTCGAAGGCGGAACGGGCGCAGGTACGTATAAAGAAGGCGACAGCGTAACTATTACCGCAAACGATCCGGCAGAAGGAAAAGTATTCAAAGGCTGGCAGGACGCAAGCGGAAAAATCGTAAGCACCGAAAAGAGTTATACCTTTACCGTAAACGGCGAAACAACCCTTACGGCTGTATATGAAGATGAGTCTTCGGGCGGTGGCGAAATCACCCCACCCGCTAAAAAGGACGGACTTTCGGGCGGACAAATTGCAGGTATTGTAATCGGTTCGGTAGCGGTCGCAGGAATCGGCGGATTTGCAATCTTCTGGTTCGCAGTCAAGAAAAAGAAGTTCGCCGACCTCATTGCCATCTTCAAGAAGAAGTAAAACGGGAGAAAAAATGAGCGCAATCAAGAAACTGATTATCAGTCTTATCGTAATTATCGGAATTTTAGCCGTGGCGCTGATCAGCGTGTATATCGTCGCGCGGGTGAATTTAGGCGTAGACTTGTTCCGCACCGTAGGACAGTTGAAAACATTAAGTCAACCTGTAAACGAGCAGGAATCTTTCCCTGCGGCGTATCGAAGCGAAGATCTTGCCGATCTGAAATCGCAGATGGATAGTCAGCTGGGCGACGTTGTGCTTTATGAAGAAGGCAAAGGCTACGAGGGCTATACGGTCGATTTTACGGCGCTTGCATTGTCGGGCGTTACGGCAAAGCCTGTTTTCCTCTCCGAACAGCAGGCGGGTGCTCTTGCCGAAATCGTATTTCATCAGCAGACGGGCGGAGTGCTGACGATAGCGGATAAAGAAATTTCCGTATGCGTTTTGCAAATTGCCTTTACCGAAATCGACGCAGAAACGGGCAACGCCGACCTGAACGTGACGGTGAAACTGGATCTTACTCCGTTCAAGAACGATATGAAAGGTTTTCCTTTCAATCTGCTCAAAGGATTCGTGCCGGACGCGTTGTATGTGACTTCCGTCGTCCGCATTGAAAAAGGAGAGGGGCTTGCCTATACCGTTACTCCTAAGTATCTTACGCTCAACAACCTTTCGGGTGACGATACCTCGGATTTCTTCCATACGCTGGACGTCGTCTTAAAAATTGGCAGCGCGGAAGAGCTGAACGCGGAAATCGGAACAACCGCCGCAAACGCCCTCATCGGTACGGAGCAAAATCCCGGTTTTGTCTATGCGCTGAAAGCAACGGGCGGCTCGGGCAGTTTCGCATTCGTTTCGTTTGAAAACGAAGGGAAACAAATAAACGCACTGGTGTTTTAACAAAAAAGAGCCGTCCTTCTCAAAATAGACGGCTCTTTTCTATAAAAACGAGGAAGGAGGAAAACGAATTGGCAAACGAAAATGGTAATAAAATCAAGTTGCTTGTCTTGTGGGATATTCTGTGTAAAAACACAGACGAAGACCATGCGATGAATACAGACGAAATCATAGCTTGTCTTGCCGACCGCGGCATAGAGGTTTCCCGCAAAACGGTCGTAGAGGACATAAAGACTTTGTGCGCCTACGGATACGAAGTCCTTTCGTATAAAAAGAAGTTTCATTATTACTATGTCGTGAACCGTTCGCTCGATACGGCGGAAGTCGTAATGCTCGCCGATGCCGTCAATGCATCAAAGTTGTCCGTTTCGCAAAAGAAAACGCTTATCGAAAGATTGTCGGGGATATTATGCTCCTATCAGGCGGAAAACATCTCAAAGCATATCGTTTCATTGGAGAGTGGAAGGAAAGGGAACAGTTCGTTTATATATAACGTGGACGCGATAGACCGCGCCATAAACGAGAATAAGCAAGTTTCGTTTCAGTATTTCGATTACGATGAAAAACATCGGAAAGTCTATCGCAAAGGCGGCAGCCGTTATGTCGTCAATCCGGCGTTTATGGTTTGGGACAAGGACAATTATTATCTGCTCGGCTTTTCCAACGGGCATAAGGATATCGTTACATATCGGCTTGATAAGATGGACAAGGTTGAGGTGGAACAAACCGAACGCGAAGCTCATTCGGAATATGATTTATTCAATACGGAAGAATACCGAAAGCAGGTATTTTCGATGTTCGGCGGGGACAGTCAGAGCGTTACGCTGCAGTTTACCGCAAATATCTTATCGGATATGTTCGACCGATTCGGGGACGATATCCGCATTAAGAGAATCGCCGAAGATGTCTTTTCGGTAAATGTTGTCGTTCAGACTTCTAAGACATTCTTTGCATGGGTTGTCGGAACGCAGGGGAAAGTAAAAATCAAGTCGCCGCAGAAAACGGTCGATGAATTTAATGCCTTTGTTTCTAAAATCAAAGAGGCTTATTGAGCCGCAGGAATGCTCTTGCTTCGGTAAGGGCATTTTTTATTGGATTTATCGTACACTTCCGAATATTCGGAAGTGAAAATTTGAAACGGAGAAGGAATTATGATATAATACGCCTGCATCTAAATTGAACGCATAGTTCAATAAAAGGGATTTGGTTTATGAGAACGCTGAATGAAGAAACATTGCGCAGAATGGAAGAGTATATCCGTGAGCGGCAGCGGAAAGATGGGGTATCGCCGAGTTATCGCCGGATCATGCACGCATTGGGGATGAGTTCTTTGAACCTTGTGCAGCGGTATGTGCTTGCGCTTGAAAATCAGGGCAGGATTCGGCGGACGAGGCTCGGGAGCATTGCGCTTCCGAAGCATTTGGACGCGGGAAAAAATAAAATAACCCCTTTGGTGGGGGATATTGCCTGCGGTCAGCCGTCTTTTGCGGAAGAGAACATCGAGGCGAGTTATGCGCTCCCGGAAGCCATATTCGGGAAGGGCGAGTTGTTCATGCTTCATACGCACGGCGACAGCATGATAGATGCTGGGATCAGAGAGGGAGATCTCATAGTGGTGCGAAAACAGAATACTGCGGACGACGGGCAGATCGTAGTCGCTCTTATGGACGGAGAGGCAACGCTGAAACGGCTATTCCACAGGAACGGGAAAATCGTGCTTCATCCCGAGAACAGGCAGATGCAGGATATCGTTGTGGAGAACTGCGAGATACAGGGCGTCTTGGTCAGCTGTATCAAAATGTATTGACGGGAGATGATGCGAAAAATGATCGGGAAGTGGGCAACGAAGCCGTCCAAGCGGATATGCCGCAGCTGCGGAAAATTGCTTATAGGCTTCCGCAATGAGGACGGCGTACTGAAACTTAAATGTCCGCAATGCGGGATGGAAGAAGTCGGCAGGATAGTGGGCAGACGTCACGAGCGGTGCGATTTTTATGTGCCGCCGGGAAACGATATAGACAACTGAATACGGGATAACGACGTTTTAGGTCGCGGCTGAAACAGCGCCGCGCGTAAATCCTATCACAGGTCATATCCTTAGAATAAAGTCGGAAGGTTAAACCGGACATACGCGAGAGGCCCCGACAGGCAGATCACTTTAATGTGGTCTTGTCTGTCGGGGCTTTTTTCGTTCTCCGAGCAATCAAAAAATTTTTGAAAAAGTCGAAAAAATTTTTTCAAACCTGAAGAAAACCTGCAGGTTTGGCAGTTAGAATACGCTCAGAAAACAACGAAAGGAGGTGAGAGACGGGTGGCAGCAGACGAGCGTCGGCGCAGGATATTGGAAGCGCTAAGCGTGCGGCGGTATGAAACGTGCGACAATCTGGCGTTCGAGTTCGGCGTAAGCGTGCGGACGATCTACAACGATCTGCTGCACCTGTCGAGAGAATACCCGATCTACACGTCGCAGGGGCATAAAGGCGGGATACGGATGATGGACGGGTATTACGTAAACCGTAAAAGCCTAACGGACAAGCAGTCGGAGCTTTTGACGCGGCTGTCTTCGGGGCTTACGGGAGAGGATAAAAAGACTATGGAAGAGATTCTGAAAATGTTCGGGAAAGGACGGGAGGCAACATGATGACAACGGAAGAGATCAGGGCGGAATTGCAGGACGTCCGCTACTATTATTCGCGGAAGGCAATGTTTGATCGTGCGAAAGCCTGCGTTGCCAAGAACGCGGCGGTGGCTTTGGCGGAGAAATACGGGAACGCGGTGCGCGACGCGCCGCCGAGATTGTACGACATATACGTTACGCTGTATGTGGAGAACAACACGCAGGCGTCCGCCGCGGAGAAGTGGGGCTACAGTGAGGGGTATATCCGGTATCTGAACAGGCAGCTGTACGCATTTTTCGTAAATGCGTTTGCGAATAAAAATCAAGGGAGGTGAGACTATGGCAACGAAATCGGATCTGTATGCGGGCTTAACGAACGCATACCGCACGCGGCACTACATCGTGTTTCAGGAGATCGGTCTCTGCGACGACGAGGAAATGGGTACGTTCCTGTTCAGCGTAGACGGGTATTACCGGCGCACGAAGCAGCGCGACGCGAATTACGAGCGCAGGTTCCGTAAACGCAAAGACGTGGACGGGCAGCGCATTCCGGTAGGGACGTATATCAGAGAATACGTCGATTGAGCCAACGGGCGTAATCGGGCGCAAAAGGAATAAAGGCGAGGAACTCGTGCGGTACTTCGAAGTGTAAGAGCGGCCGCTCACCGTAAAAGGATCGCACGGGACGGAATGTCCGAAAGAGAAAGCGCCCGTTACCATATCTACAACTTAATATTTTTCATATCGCTTCGCTAACGGCAACACGGGCAGAAAACGCTGCGCTAACGGCGATACGGGCAAATTTTTATGAAAGCAGGAGGCTTATATAGTGGCAAACAGCAAGTATAACAAGCGCCGCTGGTCGGTGCCTTCCAAAAGGGCGAAAGGGTATGCGGCAGACCGTAAGGCAAAAGTGCATACCTACGGTCCGAAAGAGGGCAAGGAACTGACGGATTTTGAAGCGGGTATCCGGTCGGGGTATCTGCAAGCGCAAAGCGATCACGCCGGACTGTACAAATACAAGAAGGCGCTCGATGAAGGCAAGTCCAAAAAAGAAGCCCGCGAGATCTCGCAGGCAAGAGGCAAGAAATAATAAAAATTACGGAGGATTCAAAGAAAAATGGAAAACAAGAACAACGAAAGGCAGCTGTATGTGCAGAAGGAACCGTTTGAATATAACGGCAAAATGTATAACCACTACTACATCAAAGGCGTCGTGCGCGGCAGGGAAGTAAAGATCGACCTCGCCCCGCCCAACAAGGACACCGACATGGGCGGTTACGCCGTTCTGGATATCGTATTCGGCGACGCGGACAGGGCGGAACTTGTCATCGAGCCGTTCGAGATCACGGACGACAAGACTAAACAGGTCATCCGCGGCAATCGTTACTTTGTCCGCACGGTGGACGAGGACGGCAAGGTGTATGAATGCCCAGTCAAGCCTTCGCGCACGTCGGACAGGTCTATGCTTCAGATGCTGCTCGCGGAATGACGGCGGCATGGTAAAAAACGAGATTCGTTTCTGCGGCTTACGGGAAACCGCGAGCCGCAGTTTTCAAATTTTTTGGAGGTAAAACATGAACAACGAATTTTACGAACACAAGAAATCGGACGCGGTGAAATGGATCATCGTGTTCGTGCTCATCGGCGTTCTGTTCGCAGGGATGATCGCCTCCCTCGTCATGTCCACTCCGGACAAAACCGAGGAAACCGAAGGCGGCGTCAGTGCGGAAGCGACAGCCAATGATTTTGAAGCAACAATGCACAACACGGAGTTTATCTCCCTGAAAATGAGCGCTCAAGCCGTGACTGCGGCAGATAACTCCGTCAGCAAGACCATTACCGCCACGGTTCTTCCCGCAACGGCAAGCAACAAGTATGTGGACTGGACGGTCGAATGGGGTGACGAAGGCAAAAGCGAGGACGTTACGCAGTATGTTACCGTAACGCCTTCCTCCAATGGCAGCACCACCGCTACCGTTACCTGCAAGAAAGCGTTCACGGGCAATATCCTCGTTACCGTCACTACTCGCGAAAACGGGTATCAGGCAAGCTGCGTCATCACCTTTGTCGGTATGCCTACGGACATACTCATCGACACATCCGTTGCGAAGGAAGGCGACGCGTACAATGTCGGTATCGGTACGGCAAGCAAGTTCAATATCTTGCTTACGAATCCTTTCGGTTCGGTCGGGAGCCAGTTCAACGACATCGCCTGTGAAGTCTCCGGCGTCGGCTCTATCGTTGTCGGATACATGGAACACTACAACCAAAGCGGCACGGATAAATGGTACGATGAAAGCGATGAAACGATCACCATCGACTCCATCAAGGACGCGCTCATTTCCGTTACATTTTCCGATGGTGTGCTTACGGTGAACTCCATCAAGTCCATTGAAAGCTATTACGAATCCGTGCAAAGAATGGACGGCGGACGCACGAGAGCATACCACAACAAGTTCCGCTCTTTCGTGGACGATTGCTATTTCAAAGTTACGGTCAAAGAGAATGCGTCCGGTCTGACGAAAGTCCTCAACATCCGTTTTGACGACGAAGTGGTCACGGGCGTTTCCGTCAATACGACCGAGATGCAGTTTTAAGGAGGGACTATGAAAAACGCAAGAAATGAGAAATTGCACATCAACCCGCAGGTCGTCTGTATCCTGCTTCTCTCCCTGCTGCTCATCGCGTGCGTCGTGTGTATCGGGGTGCTGGGCGCGAACATGACTTCCCCATCGGGACAGACTTCGGTGGAAGCCACCGTCAAGCCCGCAGACAACAACACGGAAAGTGTTCCGAGCGGCGGCGTGCAGGGAGCCGAAGTCAAAGTTCAGAAGCTCGTGCTCTCGCAGGCTTCCGCGGCAGTGACGGCGGCAAACGGTTCTGTCAGTAAGACGCTTACCGCATATGTCTATCCGGAAGACGCCAAGAACAAAGCCGTGGACTGGACTATCGAATGGCTGGATACCGAAGAAACAAGGGACATTTCGGACTATCTGACGCTTGTTCCCGACTCGGACGGAAGTGCGACCGCGCAGCTTACCTGTTTGCAGGCGTTTGACGGCGAAGCCCTTGTCACGGTCACTTCCCGTGAAGGAGCGTTCTTCGACACCTGCCGCGTGCTGTTCGTCGGCAATCCTTCCTCGGTAAACGTATCGTGTGATGCGCTCTCGCTCAAAAGCGGCAGCTTTGGCACTTACTACGAGATCGGAGCCGGCAATTCTTACACCTTCGACATCACCCCGTACAATGTGTTCGGCACGGTGGGAGCGGAATGCAACTACACCTTCGAGGTGAAAGGACACGGCAGCTTCAAGACACAAACACAGTATTATTACACGGTGAATGACGGAAAGACATGGGAAGAAGGCACGGAACAGACCGTGAACATCGCGGACGTCACGACGGTTTCCAAGTATGAGCCGAGCGTGTTCGACTGGTCCGTGAGCGGCAACAAGCTGACCGTCAACGTCAACTGCACGCTGGAAAGCTACTACACGAGTTCAGTGCGTAACGGCAACATGATCACCTATGAGAATAAGTTCCGCGAGTACACGGACGACAACTGGTACTACGAAGTCATCGTCACCGAAACCAACAGCGGCGGCAGCACGTCATTCAAAGTCCGTCCCGTCAAGACGGTCACGAACGTGGTGCTGGCGGACGACATCGTAACTTTCTGAGGTGAGCCATGAGCACGAACAAGCAAACAGGAAAAACCGTAGGCAAAGTGATCGCGTACATTCTCGTTCTGCTTGTTGTCGCTGGCGTGATCGCAGTCATCGTCAGGTTCACGGGCGGTTTTACGAGCGATTTCAAGACCTTCTACGTTTCGGTGGACGGAAAAGATGTCCTCACGAGCGCGGGAGGCTATGAAGTCACCAATGAAAAACCGCTCACCGTCGATGTAAAGTACACCTTCGGCTCGGCGGGAGGCGACGTCAGCGGCTATTCCGTCAAGGTCGTCCCTCACGCCATCGAAGGCAAAGACTTCGACTTCACTCTGGACGATCAGGTGTATTCCTTTCAGGCGGAAACCGACCTGACGGCGGGGTTCGACATAGCGCGCGAGGAAACCTCTTTCACGATAACGCCCAAAGGCGGCGTTACGGAAGTGCTACGTGCGGTGTACCCGAACAACAAGATCGGCGATTGCAGCGACAAAGGCTACGAGGATATGTACGCGCTCATCGTCACGTCGTATAACGGCAAAGCGAGCGTTACGCTCTATTTCTCCGTGTTACAGGAAGTGGCGGGAGTGACATTGGATCAGGAGGTGATAGAGTTTTGAGCACGGTAAGGCAAAGGATATTCGTCTGTCTTATCGCGATAGTCATGGTGTTCGGCGTCGTCGTTTCGGCGGCGCCGGATATCGCTTATGCGGCAGGCAGCGAACTGAGTTATGACAAGACAAATGTTATGGACGACCTCACCTCTTCCACCGTGAACGGGCAGCCATTTGATGTGAAAGACTATCCGTATGACGAGGACAGTCAGGCGCAGATCGTCAATTTCGTGGAGTATTGCTACTCGTACAAGGGTAATATGCAAAGTAACTACGGGCTGTATGTCTATGTGTATAATCCGCAAGGGCTGAACATCTCCACGAACAGCAAGAGCAACAAAATACAGATGGCGGTGTCGTATGACTCCGAGGGCAAACCGAACAATTATGCGAAGTTTGATCTGAAGTTTTTGAGCAAGTCCGAAAATTCCGATTACAAGAACCTGTTCTACAAATTCAAGGTGGTAGACCGCGAAATAAACGGAACGATTTTCAAGGACAGAGTGAACAGCAACGAGCGCAGGTACGATGTTTCCGGCATTGAGCTTGTGACTTACGGAGCGAACAACGCGACCGAGTATCCCGTGAACGGCACATACAAATTCACGGGCTATGCGGCAGGCTACGGTCCGGATGCGGGCGCAAAGAGTACGCTGGAAAGTTCGGTGGAGTATCTCGAAACCATCACGCTGGATGTCAAGCACACCTTCTACCGCACGCAGACTTCGAGCAAGGGTGCGGGGTATCAGAATCAGCTCGATACGGTGTATTTCGCCGTGCCGCAGCGGTTCTTCGATACCTACGGAAAGTTACAGTGCATCAAGGCGGAGTGGTATGAGTACAAGACCAAAGACATTGTCGTGACGAGCAATCAGGATTTCTATGACAAAGCGTATCCGTGGATAGGCAGACAGACGGGCGATTTCGATCAGTTCGGTATGACGGAACATAACGAAGAGATCCACTACGCATTGGGACAGAATGCGGGAGACGGTGGCGGCGGAATGATGATCGCCAAGTGGGGCTGGAATTTGGGTTCGGGTTATCTTCATGTTCCCGCTCCTGCACTCTATTACCTGTTCAAGGTGGACGACATCGAGGAGTACGATCCGTATGCGGACATCGTGTCCATAGGCGGCGTGGAGAGCAATGCGCTGTACGAGTACATACGAAACTACAACAAGACCTTTGACAGCGGCACGCTGCCCATCAAGGACGGCACGATAAGCGCAGACTTGTTCGCGGACGACATCGACGACTACCGCAAGATGGATACGGAGTTCGGCAGGATACAGCAAGGCTATTCGTATTACGACTTCGACGCCGATGTGGACTTGCAGAAACTTTCAAGCTGGCAGGAGACTGATCCGTCCTTCTGGGATAATTGGGTAAATTGGGGCTTGTGGGACACAATATTCGGCGGCATTCCCGAAGAGGAAAGCAAGACCGTTTCGCCCATCTGCATTGTACAGGAAAGCGATCTGGACGGCAGCGACAACGAAATTGCGGACAGGCTTCTCATCAATGCCAACGATGTGCAGGCGCTCCGAGATTATTTCAAGGACGCCACGACGGTCAGCGGCAAGGACGATGAAAAGAAACAGGTCGTACTGTTCCGTTTCGCCACTACGGACTACTATTCCGCAGCGGTGGACATCATGGAGCTTCGCACCATCCTTCCGGACAAGCATACGAGCGGACAGGCGTATCGTGCTTGGGAGAGCGTATTCTTCGATTTTGACATTATCCAGCTCACCTTCAACCGGGACGGCGTATATACGGTCATTCCCGTTGTGTCCAGCCCTATGGATATCGTCAACGCGATAACTCCGCCCGTGCAGATGCCGGACGAGATCCCTTGGTGGCGGATCCTGCTTGCGGTACTTCTGATCATCGCTTTACTCATCATTCTGTTGCCTGTGCTACCGTATATCCTCAAATTCCTGTTCTGGCTCATCTGCCTGCCGTTCAGGGCGATAGCAGCTCTGTTCAAGGGGATAGACAACCGACGAAAGCGGAAAACGGAAACGAAGGCGCAGAAAGAACCTGCTATAAAGCAGACGCAGAAACCGCCCGATGATGCGGACGGATTGGAGGTGTAAATGAAAACGGTCAGGAGAATATTGGCTGTTGCCCTCTTGGTCGTAACGGTATTGGTCGTCGGCTACTTGGTTTATACCGGTAGCCGAACGGCTTCCGTTGAAGAGAGCACGGCGATCTTGGAGGTAGTCTATGAACAGGCGCAGAATATTTAATATCTGTCTTACCATTGTTATAACGGCAGCGTTTATCCTGCTCGGCGCGTTTGTGTTCGGAGACTCCTACTTACGCTTCGGCGAGACCGCCAAAGACTTCGGACTGTCCGTCGGGTATTACTTCTGCACGCTGTTCGGGATAGAGCATAATATCGTGCCGTCCGTCACGGAGTATTCGTCGGTGATGGATTGGAGTATTCTGCTCCCTTCGGACTTTGAGGGCTTCACTTCACAGTCGAAATCGTTCTTTGCGCTTCTCATAGACGGAGAGAATTTCGCAGGCTATTGGGCGAAGGTCGGAGATGTGATGCTCGTGCTGCTGAAAGTCGTGGCTATCATTCTTCCGTGCCTGCTCATTTTGGGGCTGGTCATCTGGCGGCTGTACAAGAGCGGCAACACCAAGCACAACAAAGATACCGTGCCGTTGAAAGTGTTCAAGTCATTTTCACGATGTCTGTATCAGCCGTTGAAACGAACTGTATTGTCGTATCGGGACTTTCTCACGGAGCATCGTGCGGTATGGATCCTCTGGGCGGTGATGTGGGCGTTCCACCTGAACGCTGCGAGTATCGTAATGGGCTTTCTCGCGTACTACTTCTACTTCGTGTTGAGCTTCGATGTGACTAATCTCTATGTGCAGGTGTGCAAGCTGTTCATCGACTTGCAGGTCATCTTCCGGCACTTCCCGTGGTGGTGCATCGCGTTCGTCTGTTGGCTGCTGTTTGACCATTGGCGGAAGAGCATCGCTTTGAACAGACTGCGGCACTTCGAGGCGAGGAATTGCGGCTTCATCAATGAGCTGCCAATAGTCAGTATGGCTTGCGGTTCAATGGGCAAGAAAAAGACGACGCTCATTACGGATATGGTGCTGTCGCAAGAGGTGATGTTCCGCCAAAAGGCGTTGGAGATTTTGCAGCAGAACGACATGAAGTTCCCGTACTTCCCATGGATCGCCTTTGAGGACGAACTGCGGCGGTGTATGGAGCATGGGACGGTCTATAATCTCGCCTCGGTCAAGGCTTGGGTGGCATTGAAGCGGTCAAGGTTCATTCGGCATAGAAACGCGCAAACGCAGCTTTACGGATACGATTACGCGCGTTACGGTACCACTTTTGACGATTCGCTCAAAATAAGCCGGCTCTTTGAGGTGCTGGAAATCTATGCGCAGGCGTACTTCATCTATGTCTTGGAGAGCAGCCTCATCGTGGCAAACTATTCCGTCCGCACGGACAATCTTATGGCGGACAACGGCAACTTCCCGATGTGGCTCACGGACTTCTTCCCGAGGCACAGACGGCCTCAAAGCAGGCACGCGCATATCCTTGATTTCGATGTGTTGCGCCTCGGCAGAAAGGTCTTGGAAAATAACCCGAAAGCAGGCAGTTTTGAGTTCGGCGTGGTGGGGATCACGGAGATAGGCAAGGAGCGCGGTAACAATCTGGAACTACGGGAAATCAAGAAAGGCGCGGAAGATACCAACCAAAAGAACGACCTGTTCAACTCGTGGCTGAAAATGTGCCGGCACTCCGCTACCGTGGACAACTTCCCGTTCATTAAAGTCTTTACCGATGAGCAAAGACCGGAGTCTTGGGGTGCGGACGCGCGCGACCTTGCGGACATCATAAACATCGCTTCGTGCGGTGATATGCGGCTTGCATTGCCGTTCTACACGATAGAGGAAATGCTCTCCGAATGGGCGTTCAACCGCTTCCTGTCGTTGTACTATGACTTCCGTTTCAGGCGCGGGGACAATATCTTGCTGGTGCATATCCTCAAAAGTGTTGTCGCATGGCTTTGGCGGAGAAACCTGCGCATTTTCAATCGCTTCGGTTACTCGGTTTTGAAGATAGAGAAAGAGCGCGGCACGATGGACGGCAAGACGGAAAACAAAAAATATTATCTCATGAACGCAAAAATCTATGCAAAACGATTCTCGACTGACTGTTTTTCGGACTACTTCAACGACATGGCAAAAAGGAGTAAAACGGGACTTACGGACTACATTGAATACGCTACGGAGAAAGCAACTGTGGACGAACTTAAAATGCAGAACAGCTACTTTATCAACTCGCTGTACGGGAACGCCGGCAACGGTTCTGCGTAAATGTTTGGAAGGTGTATTTGTCGGCGCTCCTTGTACGACACAAGGAGGAATTTATGCCATATCCGAAGTGCAAGATCTATTCGGACGGCGGGCACTATATCGCCATTCCGCACACCACGCGGCCGTACAGACCGCGCAAGAAGCTGAAGGAAGAAGTTATCGCCGTCACGGAAGAAGTTGCCGAGGAAACACAACAGCCCGCTGCGGAGCAAAGCGCGCCCTCTATTGAGGACGCGCCTATGCCGCTTGAAGAAGAAAATGAAGTCAACGATGTTGTTCCTAATTGCACGGAAACAACGGATACGTTACCCGAAAAGCCGACCAAAAATCGGCTCATGACAAAGAAAGAACTGTTTGAGGAATTGTATGCGAAGTATCAGAGCCTGCCGCGCTATAAGCGGAAATCCGCCATCCTCAAACGGATGCGCCCGTATTTCAAGACGGAAGAGGAGGCAAAGACGTATGTCGAGGTCAATATGCAGCGGAAGCTGCGCAATCTGATATCCCGCCGTATAAGGATGATGCGGAAAGTCAATTTACAGGACTTCAATTTTTTCGTAACACTGACGTTCAACAGTGAACTACACACGGAGGAAAGTTTCAAAGCAGGAGTGGAAAGTTGTCTACGGAATTTCTGCAATCGGAGAGGCTGGAAGTACATAGGCGTTTGGGAGCGGTCGCCGAAGAAAAAGCGATTGCACTTCCACGGGATCTTCTATATTCCCGAAGGCACGATGCCGGGCAGGATGCTGGATATGGAGGACTATAACTTTCGCACGCGCTGCAGGCAAGTAACGCATCAGAACACTTACTTTAACGAAAAGTTCGGGCGCTCCGATTTTGAGCCGTTGGATATGCAGAGTATAGGCGGCGCAATAGCGTATATCGTCAAATATCTGGAAAAGACGGGCGAGAAAATCGTCTATTCCAAAGGCCTGCCGCAGTATTTTGTTTCGGATGTCATGGACGAGGACGTCGTATGCCCGTTCGGGCTGGAAGATAAGAAGCTGCTTCTATACGATGACTTTCTGTGCTGGGATGAAGGCGTGCTCGTCGGCGCTGTAAGCAAAGAGGTGATAAGTCAAATGCCGAAGGCAAACTGAAAATTTGAAGAAAGTTTGGAATATGTATTGCATTTGTGCGGACAATCGTGTATAATATAGGTGAATAAAAGACAAAATACGATTTGGAGGCGTCTTATGGCAAAATCGGCAAACTTATATGCAAGGATCGAACCGGAAGTCAAAGAACAGGCAGAGATCATTTTGGGAGAGCTGGGGATCCCCGCGTCGAGCGCCATCAACATGTTTTATAAGCAAATTATTTTACAACGCGGGCTTCCTTTCGAGGTCAAACTGCCGGAGCATCCTTTGGATATTGGCAACATGAGCGGAGAGCAGCTTGACGCCGAACTTGAAAAGGGCTATGCGGATATGCAGGCGGAACGCGTCGTTTCCGCAAAAAAGGTGTTTGCAGACATTCGGGGAAGCTACAAAGCATGAAATACGAAGTTTTTACGACCGAGCAGGCGGCCGCGGATTTGCGCGCCATTTTTGAGTACATAGCCTATGATCTGCTCGCGGGACAGAACGCACTCAACCAGCTTGACCGTCTGGAACAGGCGATCCTGTCGCTTGACGAAATGCCGGAGCGGTATCATCTCTACGATAAAGAACCGTGGAAAAAACGGAACTTGCGCATTATGTCTGTGGATAATTATTTGGTATTCTACATTCCGCAGAATGAAGAAAAGACGGTCACGGTCATCCGCGTCATGTAAGGCAGACGCGATATAGACGCACAGTTGAAGCAAACGAAGGCACCTGAAAGCAGGGACAACAACGACGAATAAATCCGGGATTCCGAATGTGCAAATGCGGCTGTAAAACGGAAAATGCCCGTTTCGGTATGCGCGCGGCAATCGCCAAGCAGGTTCGCGGCGATGCCGCGCTCCGAACGGTTCCGCTTTTCCGTATTTGATTCGGTACGGATTTGCGGGACGTGTGCTTGTCTCGGCGCCCGCGCGCGGCAGCGCGCGGGTGACGGAGCGGCGTCAGCCGCCCCGTCAGCTTTGCCGCCGACTTGTATCAAAGACAAGCACACGTCTCGCTCTCACACCCGTATATTTACCGTATATCAACCGCATATCTGGCGTAAACGGTTATTTCGGAGCGAAAACCTTGCGTTTTACTGCTATTCGGAAGTGTCTTTCAGGGACGCCGTTTAAGGCTCGGAAATGCCGGTAAAACGCCCGGTTGTTTGCCGGACGATGAAGTTATCGGAAGTGGCGAGAAAAGGCGGGAAGGGCTGATTGCCGCGATATTCTGAATGAGCGGTAACATGAAAAAAGGCAACCACGGTAAAGCGATTGCCTTTCAAGAGGATATGAAGCTGAATTGCATATCAAAGAGAGCCGTAAAGACTGTAATATCTCTGACGGATGCTTGCCTTGCGGTGGTTGATGGTACCTCTGCCGATACCGAGTTCGGCGCATACTTCGGCTTGCCTCATACCGTTCATATAACAGTTCAGGATAGCAAGTTCTAAAGCAGAGAGTTGTAATGCCTCCACAAGAGCATCATGCTTGCTGTAATCGGTCTGTTCCTGTTCAAAGCAGTTCACGGGATCCATAGGTAGCGCTTTGTAGTCCGTAAAGTCAATAGATTCAACGACAGTACCACGCCGATCCGGTCTGTTTCGAAGAAGATTGATGAATCGGTCTACTTCACGATAGCAGGCAAGTTTTATGGTGATTTCTTTTCCTTTGCGGTCTTTTCCGTAAATCTCATGAACAGTTCTTCCGAGAAACTGGTAGAGGAAGCAGATAGCTGTTTGAGCGCAATCGTAACCATCCGATACGATATAGTCAATCTCGTTCATATGGTGTAGGTCTTTGATGAGACCGATATACAATTTGTCCGCGATCTTCATATCGTACTTTTTCACGGTACGCAATGCCTGCAATGCGATCATTTCGCCCATGAGTTTGACGTTCTCGGCGGAGATAGGCTCGTTGAACAAATCGCCTTCGTTGCGATACTTACCTTTTGAGAACTTGGTTACCAACATTTCCATTTTGAGATACACCTCCGAATTTTTTTGCCTTTTTCGGGCAACAGGCGACGGTGCATAGGACGGTAAATATCGGTATTTTGGAAGACGGTTAGCGGAAGTCAACGGGGAAAGAAAAATCGTTGCGTGGGAATAGAGCGTTGTTTCAAAGTCATGGAAAAAGCCGAGCGGAACGCTTGGCTGACGGTAGGGGAAGATAAAGTTTTCGGCGACGATTTTACGGACGTTGACTTGCGCGAGGAGCTATGCTACCATAGCCGACCGAAAAAGCAATTCGGAGGGCTTATATAGAAAACGATACAAAGAAAGACCGACAGGGTTTTACTCTGCCGGTCTTTTGTTATGATTGATTTGTTCTACTGGGGTTGAAATAGGGTGGGGATACTCAAAGGGAAGAGCAGCCTGATGATATTTGACCAATTCGCCAATCTGAGATACAAGTACGGGAACAGGCATTTTTGGTGCAGAGGTTACTACGTAGATACTGTCACATATTTTTATGGACACTATAAATTTGCCTTGTTTGGTTGCTATGATTCAAGTTTTATCGACGAATTGGAATAAGGCTTCTTTTCTCTTGATTATTCTGTCAAAATATGCTAAAATAAATCAAAAGATATCAAGAGGTCTTAGAGGAATGAGAAAAAAGGAAATCACGGTGCTTGATCAGGAGATACACATCAATAAGGATGATTACTTTTCTTTAACGGACATTGCGAGATATAAGAATCCTGATGCGCCTGCCGATGTGGTCAAAAACTGGCTCAGACGAAAGGACACGATAGAGTTTATCGGATTGTGGGAAAGGTTGAACAATCCGGATTTTAACGTGTTCGAATTCGACCAGTTTAAAAATGAGGCAGGACACAATTATTTCACGCTTTCGCCGAAAAAGTGGATAGAGGGCGTTAATGCCATCGGGTTGATTTCAAAAGCGGGAAAATATAATGCAGGTACTTACGCTCACAAAGACATCGCGTTACAATTCGCATCGTGGATCTCGCCGGAGATCAATTTGTATATCATAAAAGAATTCCAGCGGCTGAAAGCGGAAGAGCAGAAGCAACTTGATTGGTCTGTCAGGCGCGAGCTTGCTAAAATCAATTATCGGATACATACAGACGCGATCAAGGATAACATAATTATTCCGCATGAAATATCCAAAGAACAGGCTGCATTTGTTTATGCCAACGAAGCCGACGTGCTCAATGTGGCGTTGTTCGGAATGACGGCAAAGGAGTGGCGTGATAAAAATCCAGACAAGAAAGGAAATATTCGCGACTATGCCGAAGTGTCGCAACTCATTTGCCTTTCCAATCTTGAAAACCTGAATGCTTATCTGATCGAGCGTGGGGTAAACCAATCGGAACGGCTTGTGGAGTTGAACAAAGCGGCGATCCGTCAAATGAAGGTTTTGGCGGAGGAGGGGGCGAGGTTGCTTGACGGCAACGGTGAAGAGTGAGGTGCGCGATGAAGTTTTCCGAGAAAGTAAAATATGCGAGGATGAAATTATTGCTTACGCAAGAAGCGCTGGCGAAGGAGCTCGGCGTTTCGTATGCAACTATTTGTCGCTGGGAAAAGGACAACCGCGAGCCGCAAATCGTATCGCAGGGCAAGTTTTATGCTTTTTGTGAAAGTAAAGATATCAAATTTGATGAATAAAATTGAAACGAAAAAACAGCACTAAAATATAGGAAACAAAAATGGCTGGTTAAATAAAATTCCTAATTGGATAAAAATATCGATAAAGGTATTGCTACCAGCTTTAGCAATCTTTTCTGGGTTCATTGTTTTGGCAAGCGATGGCGTGTTGGAATATCTGAATTTGCTTGAATTTGAGCGATAAAATGGCGTTGTCTTTGCAATTGTATTTTTAGTATGCGTAAGTCTGATTCTCTGTTAAATTGCTTCATACATAGTAGACGCAATTGTAAAACAAATCAAAGCATATTTGTTAAAAGAATAGATGTATAAAAAATTTAACAACATGCCAGATATTTACAAAAACGCTCTTATTCAGATATATTGACAACCGACAAAATCTTTGAAGAAGGAAATGTCAAACTCAGTAGTGGCAGAGCTAACGGCAATTCGCGCAATTGATAGAAGTGCGCTCTCTGATAGGGGCTATGTATTTGATTACTTCTTACAGCCGTGGTAGTTATGAGTATAGAGAGGCTGATCAAAGAAAACAGGAAATATATTACAAAATTAGGAAGAGCAATAAAGACAAGGACGAAAAAAAGAAATTACAAGAAAATTTGAAAATTTGTCGCGCTAATTTAGAGTATCAAACAACCGTAGATGAGTCAAACAATTAAACCCTTACGCGCGGAAGATATCGCATAAGAGTAAAAAAGGAAAGCCGTCTCCAAGTCCGAATGTTTGGAATATAGGAGACGGCTTAAATGTTTTTGCGATATTTTCCAGGCCTTGACAGGGAAGAGATAATCCGCAACAACCAAATGTCGAAAGGCTAAACGGGGAGAACTTATATAATCTTAATTTTGTTTCACAACTCAGCGATGAAAGATATATTCTGCTGCGTCATTTTTCGTATGACGGGCGGCGTTTTTGATTTATAAATAAATAGTAAAGTATGCAATTTATCAAGGTGCACTATTCTGACCTTTTTTCAGAAAGTATTGAAAACGATGTACCTTATAGGTTATTCTGATTTTGGCTATTCAGAACAATAAAATTTCTATTTGAATTACTTGTGTTTACGGAAGAGTGAAAGATGCTTATCGGTAAAAAATTATTAGTTTTTTTGGCAACATGTATGGCGGTTGTTTTATGTATGTACGGAATATGTGCATGCGGTAAAGACGACGAACAGTTCAATCAAAATCTGCCTGCGGAAAATACATATTTTTTTCAAGAGATTGAAATATCCGGTAACAGCGTTTTGCGTGTGGGAGGAACTGTTGTGCTTTCGGCGACCGCTTCTGCACGCACGGGAGCAGGAAAGTATGTTTCTTCTACCGAAGGGTTTACTTTTGAAAGCTCGAATTCTTTCGTGGCTACGGTCGATAGTAACGGCGTGGTGAGCGGGATAAAAGAAGGTAATTGCGATATAACGATCAAACATGCCGAATTTCAAGCGGAAAAAAAATTTAGTGTAAGCGTAGTTGCCACGGTCAATCTCGATTTTGCTGATGGAGAGGGAATAAATACTTTCGGCAGGGCGCAATCAAAAGATAACGGGCTTTTGTTTGTAAACGCATTAAGCGGTTTTGAAGTGTGTTTTGACGGGACGGAACTGAAAGGCGTTTTCAACTTGGTTACGGAAGGGGGAAACAATAAAGATTATTTGTTGGTGCAAGCAGACGGCAAATCGGAAATTAAGGAAATATATGAGAACAGTGTAGACGTGCAAATTTCGCTTGTTTCGGGCTTGTCGAGCGGCGTTCATACAGTAAAAGTATATAAATTAACCGACGAAAAACATTCTTCGCTTCGGTTAATTTCGCTTTCTTCCGATGTGCATTATCTTAACTCACCTGTCCGACCGCAAAAAAAGATATCTTTTTATGGTGACTATTTGACTCTTGGATACGGCTTGGGTAAGGGAATAGATGCGTCAAAAACTTATGCCTATAAAGCTGCCGAAGAGTTGGGCGCGGAAATTGACATTTTTGGTGCGTCGGACTCCGCACTGGCGTTTGGTGCAACCCCCATAAAGGACGTTTGGGACAATCTATCTGTTAGAAGCAAAGAAGTTTACGAAGGAGTGGCGGATTCCGATTACATAGTTATAAATCTAGGCGAGAACGATGGTAAGGCGATAAAACAATCGGATGGAGCCGTAACTGATTTTATTGATGGTTATCGTGACATGATTGCGGCTATGCGTGCTAAAAACGCGAACGCAAAAATAATTTGCTGTTATGGGATGACGGCGTATGGTTCGGTACTTGCGCAGCCTATATTAAGACTTGTTGCTGTTTTGAATAATTTGGGGGATAAAAACATTTATGCACTTCAATTAGAGCGTTGCGACGGCAAAGCGATAGACGATAAAACGGGTTATCCAAACGTCTACGGACATGAAATAAACGCAAAACGGCTTATAGACGCGTTTATTAAACTCGAAAACGGCGATAACGTTTCGTCCGTCCAAGACAGAGTCAAATACGACCCCGCAAAAAATGATATGTCAGTAATTCTTTTAGGCGGGCAGTCCAATATGGAGGGCAACTCGTGGTGGAAATATCTTGAAGGCAAAGACGAGCGTTTTAACGATTATTTAAATGGTTTTGACGGAATAAAAATGTCTTTTGTCAACCATGAGAGCGAAGCAAGCAAATCTCCGTCTTTCAATCCTGTAAAGTTGGGTTACGGCGGCGCGCGCAATCCCGGCAACGGCGGCGACAGTACGACTTGCTTTGGTCCCGAAATAGGGATGGCTAAAACTCTTCACGACAACGGGTACGATGGCAAAGTGGTATTTATTAAGTTTGCAATCGGAGGAACATATTTTCATGAGGACGGGTATAACCGCAATTGGCAGGCGTTTACAGGTACGCTTTATAAAGCATTCATTCAATATACTGATGCTTGTATAGCCGAACTTTCCAAAACCTATAACGTATCAATAGATGCTATGTGTTGGATGCAGGGCGAGTCGGATACCGAGCAGCAAGACCATGTAGACGCATACGGAGACAGTTTGATCGGTTTTGTAAACGCACTTCGCGAACACTTTGCGAAGTACAATCCCGATTTTATGTTTTACGATGCTTATATAAATTGGCCTAAGGCGTGGCAGGGCGACAGACCCGACCAAATAAACGATATAAAAAAACAACTTGCACAAGAAAATTTGCATTATGAAATTATAGACACACTGGCGGCAAAACTGCATAGTTATAACGAGCCTTATGAAAATGTGGATTTGGCGCATTTTGACGCCGAGTCGGAAATTAAATTGGGTGAGATGTTTGCCGAAGCGTATATGAAAGATTTCCCCTTGATCAGTTAAACTAATTTATATGCGATAATCTATCAAAATACGGAGTATTTGATGAAAAGTGAATATATTAACGCAAAAATTGATTTACCCAACAAAACATATTTGGTAGAAATACTTAAAGTTGGCAAGGAATATTGCAGACCCGATAAAAAGCACGAAAATTTGGTTCGCGCTCATTATTCGCTACATTTTATATTGGACGGGTACGGAACGCTTTGCGTGGGCGATAAAAAATTTATATTGGGCAAAGGTACGGCATTTGTTCTATACAGCGGGGAACCGTACGATTATTTTCCCGATGCAGTTAAGCCTTGGGCTTATATTTGGATAAATTTTGCGCCGTCAAAAAACGACGAACTGAATGATTTATTGACCGAATGCGGTTTTTCAAAAGAAAAACCATATGTGACGATTAACGATTATACACAATTAGAGAACAGTTTTAATGAATTGTATAAAAGTTATGACGGTATGTTTTTACAGAATTTAAAGTGCACCGCCTATTTTTCGTTGATTTTATCACGGTTAATCGAGGTAAAAAATAAATATTCGTCCGTGGCGATAAAAGGTTCGCTTTACTATAAATATTTCGCTGACGTGATAACTTATATCAACAGTAATTATAGATTGAATTTATCGATTGGGCAAATTAGCGACTATATGAATATAAGTGAGAAGCAAATTTATAGAATGTTTCAAAAATTTATAAATATGACGCCAATAGATTACATCAACAGATATCGCATTTCAAACGCCTGTATTTTCTTCCAACAAATGGAAATGAGCGTTGAAAAAGCGGCAATGATGGTCGGTATAGACAATCCAAAATATTTTTCCCGCCTTTTTCATAAATGGAAAGGTATGACCCCGCGCGAATATAAAAAATCATGCGACGGCGATGATCCGTTCTGCTGGTTAAAGGAAAAAGGTATCAATTACAGATAGTTTAGAATTTTACAGATTACAATAATCTGAAAAAATAATTTCAGGAGGAAAGTATGAACAAGAAAAGTATTTGGTTGGTTATTTTGTCAATTGTAACGTGTTTGTGTCTGGCATTCGGCATCGTCGGTTGTAAAAATAACAACAAGTACGTTGCCACTACGGCTTTACAGATAGCCAACAAAGCCGAGCTTCAAGCCGATTGGTTTGAGGATGGAGAGAACCGGGAAGTAAAACTGACGTTGCCGCCCGAATTGACGGCGGATGATGTGTATGTTACGTCAAGCGATCCCGCAGTAGTTTTGGTTGAGGGTAAAACGCTTAAAGCCGCCGGCGTTGGTATTGCAAAAATCGTAGTGCGCGCAAACGATGAAACAGACAGCGTTAACATCACGGTAAAGCCGTCACTTAAAGAGATTTCTATAACCAATAGAGGCGAATTGCGTAATATCGTAATAGGCGAAGAACGCACTCTCGAATATTCGATAAAGCCCGACGTGGTGGACATCGATAAGTTAAACATTGAAATCACTTCAAGTAATACGGGTGTCGTTTCGGTTAGCGGAAAAAAGTTGAAAGCCGAAAGTTTAGGTGAGTCAACTATCACCGTCAAGGCGGGCAATTATTCGGATACTATTGACATCAACGTGATTAATCTTGAGGCACCGTCATTCGGGGTAGAGGACGGAGCGGTCGTAGACGGCGTTACGAACAGCGAAATTAAGTTGCCGGTCGCCGCGCTTTCCTGCGACGGTATCGACCTGCACGAAAACGTGCAATCGACCTGTTCTTCAGGGCTAAAATTTGACAGAGAAAGTATGTCGGTTACGGCGGAGAACAAGGGCGAATATGAGATAGAACTCGAAGTTACCGATCCCAGAGACGGCTCTTTAACTTCGTCGGTTAATCTTATAATAAAAGTCTACAGAAAGATTTTTGCCGACTATAACGGTTACGGCAATATCGGTTACGAGAGCTACGAAGAAAGCAAACAATTCACTGATGACGAAAAGCAGGTAGCGACTTTCGACAGATGGGACGCAACTTTCGCATCCTTTGATATGCAACCCTCACAAATATATTATGCGGAATTTATAATTGATTCCGAAAGCAAGGCGGACTGGTCCACTTTCTACGGCATGACACATTCGGTTAAAGGCGATGCTACCCGTTGGCTTACCGCGTATATGGATAGGGGCGCGGCGGTTACTCGTGACCCTGAAGAGGGTGAAGAACAAGGATATTACAGCGGGGCAAGAGATTTCAGAATCAAGGATATCGACATAGTAAACGATATGGACTGCTGGCAGTTGCATCAGGGTAATAATCCAAAGACTCAGATTTTGTATTCTTACGGGCTTAACCGTTTCCGTGGTCTGGATAAGATTGAGTCATTCCCTTGCAAAATGGCCACGGCGAGAATAGGCGACTTCTTCTATTTTTTCGTAAATGACGACTATGTATGTGCAGTTACCAACCAATATTTACAGGGCAAAGATACCGTCCCCGGATTCTTCCAGCAGAGCAGCATTAAAACGGATATTAAAAATATGGTTTGGCTCAACGGTTCGGAAGCGCAAACCAAATTCAATTCGTTGACGGACAACGGCAGCAAGATGTTCAGCGAGTATGCGCCAAGTGAGTGGTGGATGAACGAAAACGAGGCAAGTGAGCATATTACTTACTCTTCTTCCTCAGAGTTGGGCACGAATTATACGTTTGATACAGATGGGCTTACAGGTGAAAATAAAGGTATCGTTACGCCGTATATTTTCTTTGACGGGGACTTTACGTTCGAGTGGGAATATAAATTCGATGATGCTTCCGCCGCGGGAAACTGGGACAGGTTTATGGGCTTGGAAGTAAGGCACTTACGCGATGAAAACAGTTCTTGGGGTTCCAACTATTCTAACAAATACGCCTTCTTATTCGGCAGTATGCGACAGAACGGTTCCGACGGAAACGATATCTGTGCAATGGTAAAATGTTTCAGCAAAGACAAGCCCGACGACTGGGATTGGGAACACCCCACAATGTCGCCCGGCGGTAAGGAATGGTATTCCAACAATGATAGTTTGAGATATCGCGTTACACGTATCTGTGCACAAACGGCGGACGGTAGGCCTGTTGCAAAATATACCTTTACGATAGAGCGCGCCGACGGCACGGAAAGATCTGTTTGGAAATACGACGATTATGGCCTCGATAATTGGAAGAGCCCGTGTGAACCCGTAATTCTTCTTTGGAAAAATAAGGGCGTAAAAGGGACATATTTCAACGTAAAATGGTCAATTCCCCAAGACGGAGTTGAAATAAGCAACAAAACTGCGCTCATGCAAAAGTGGACAGTGGGCGAAGCCGACAGAAAGGTTGAAACGATGTTAGCCGGTAGGCTTGAAGGTCCAGTGACGGTAATTTCAAGCAATGAAAACGTGATATCGGTAAACGGAGAGGAAATTAAGGCCGTCGGCAGAGGAACGGCGACTATAACCGTTAAAATCGGCGATTATATCGATACAGTTGAAATTACCGTCACGCCCAAGCTTGACAGCATAACCATAACGAACAAAGATGAGCTCACGGCGGAATGGAAACTTTCGGCTGGCGAATCGCGTGACGTCAAGATAGCGTATGCGCCTTCGGACATCTACGATGCAAACAATACGGATGTCAAAATAACGTCAAGCAACGAAAACGTTATAATGGTTAACGGTAATACGCTTACTGCAATAGGCTCTGGCAGAACGACGATTATAATCAGCGTAGGCGATATAAAAGATACCGTCGAAATAACGGTTACTGCGGATAAACCGGTTTTATCTCTTGAAGATTCATCCCCCGTTTACGGTATGGTCGGCGATGAAATAATTTTGCCGGAATATACGGTAATATCCGTAGAGGGCGATGAGGTTCAAAATCCCGAAGTACTAATAACCTGCGAAAATGCAAATATTTCGACCGGCATATTTACCGCAACGCAATCGGGCAAATATATAGTTACTTATTCGTATCAAGGCGCGGATGAAGTTAGTGTCGCAGTATATGTATATAGAAAGGTTATCTCTTCCATATTTGCTGAGGGGGATGAAGTCAAAGTTCAGTATATTGAAAATACCGACTGCATTGACGACGAAAAGCAGACCATAACTCTTGACACGACCAAAAATACATATGCGCAATTCAATATGGCGGCAGATAAAAACTTCTATGCGGAGGCTACGTTTGTGATATCGCCGCAGAGCGGAAACGAAAATTTTTACGGTTTATACGCCGCAGACCCGACTGTCCCTAACCGTTACCTTGCTGTAATGACCGACAGAGGCATAATAACCGAAGAATGGCATAGAGCCGTTAAAGTTATAGATTTCGATACGACGAAAGAGAATTGGACGGACGTAAAATCGACGAAATTCTGGTGCCGCAACGTATTCCAATACGGACAGAAAATTACCGAAAAGGCGGAAGGCAGAGTGACGATAGCGCTTGCCCGCGTAAACGATATATTCTATATGCTGATAGATGGGCAGGCTGTTATGGGCTTTACCGCACAGGACTATAACGGAAAGGATATGGTTGTAGGCGTGTTCCAAAAAAATGCCGTATCGGGTACTCAAATAACCGCAATGAATTATGTTTCGGGAGACGCGGCGCAGACAAAATTTAACGCTTTGACCCAAAACGGCAGTGATCTTTTGGGTGAATACAGATATGACAGTTGGTGGGAAGAAACCAACAGCGCAAGCGAGCATATTTCAAGTTCTGCGGATGCAAGCAAGGGTACAAACTTCACGTTCACAGGCGCGGTTCAAGGCGAAAATGCAGGTGTTGTTACACCAAATATCAACTTTGACGGTGATTTTACGTTTGAGTGGGAATTTGAATTTGCAGAAGGCACTACGGGAGGAAATTGGGACAAATATATGAGCGTTGAGTTACGAACGGCGGAAAACAGCGATTGGGGTTTCAAATTCATTACCTCCGCTCAAGTAAACGGTGATAATAATATCTGTATAAGCGCGAACATCAATGTTGATACAAACAGCGATCTTGGCGGAGCGTGGATGTATGATGAAAATTATGCAGGTCATTTTAAGTTTGCGGTAAGCCGCAAAATTAATGCCGAAAGCACAACGATAACCTTTAAGGCTTGGAAGTTGAACGAAGACGGAGAATATGAGCTTGTTCACGACAAGTCTTGGACAGGTACCGAGGTCAAAGAATTCGGCGCTGCGAACAGCCCTGCAATTGTAGTCATAAAGACGGTAAACTGCGAAGGTGAGTACACAAACATTAAATGGTCGGCTGCTGTCGGAAATAATTAAAGGAGGGGCGTAGATGAAAAAAGTCATTAAAAGAGTTCTGTTTTTCGCTTTCTGTTTAATATTTGCAGTGGGGACAATTTCGATTGCCGCGTGCAGTAAGCAGGACGAAACGTACAGTATTGTGTACAATTTAAATTACGACGGCGGTGCAACGCGCATTATGGAAGTTCCTTACGGCGCAAAGACGACAAGCTGGAACGCGGACAGAGCGGGGTATAATCTCGTCGGGTGGTATCTCGACGAAGCCTGCACCCAAAAATTCAATTTCAGAAAACCTATAGAGGATGATATTACGCTTTATGCCAAGTGGGAAAAGAACGACTGCATTTTGATTTCCTTTGACGAAAACTACGGCGGCAAACATTATAATACCGTAATAGAAAGCCAAAAGGGTAAGACGGTTGACGAAGTTCTCGCTCCCGAAGTTTCACGTTTGGGGCATATCTTTACGGGTTGGTATAAAGATAAAAAATGTACTCAAAAATGGGATTTTGAAACCGACACCGCAAATGGCGACACTACTCTTTATGCAGGATATAAACGCGACAATTCAATGAAATTCGACTCCGACGGTAAACCCGTGTTTGAAAACGTAACGGTAAATCTTTGGCTAGGCGCGGGGTGGGATTCCGAAAATAATAACAATGCATTATGGAATCTTGCAAAACAATTCAACAGCGACCCCGCCTACAAGGGGAAAATCAACGTAAACGTTACCTACGACTTATACAATCAGGATTTCTTTTCCCTGCGCTTTCAAAAGACACCCAATAAAAACGAAACGGACGAAATGTATTATAGTATTGACGAGATATACGACCTTGCTGGCATAGAGTATTCGGCGGACGATTGGTATGCGAATGCGGTTAAGGACAGTTATGTGGGCGGCAGGCTGACTTCAGTACCCGTTGCGGCAGGCGTTCCTTACCTTGTCTACAACAAGACATTGATGGAGAATTATAACAAGGACAAACCGCTCCCTTCAACCTATGCCGAATTCGGCGCGCTAATCGAAAAGGTATATGCGGGTGAAAGCGTCACAAATCCGAATTTCAAGGGTATTACGTCAAATACTTCGGCAACCTATCTTGAAGCAACGAGTTATGCTGCGTTTGCGCAGAACGGAGTTGACTATTTCGAGTTTAAGGACGGAAAGATACAAAATACCTGGGATTCTTTAACAGATGCCCAAACGGCGTTGACCAATACATATGAAATGTTTGGAAAGACCGGTAAATATCACGGCGAATTTTACGGCGACGAGGCGTTTGAAAAGTTTGACAAAGGCACGAACGACGTAAACAACGGCAATGCATTTTTTGGCGTGGTAAGTTGGCCGTCGGTACTTCCAAATTATTTGGTTGACAACGAAAACGTAGGTGTTATGCCACTGTCGGGCTTGTTTGCCGACGGCAAGTATAAAGACCGTATCCCTGTCCATTCTTTGGGACTGGCGTTTTATAGGGCGCAGAATCTTTCCACAACCGAGCTTGCCGCAGCGGGCGTATTCGCCGACTATGTAAGCAAAAATTCGCAAGTGTTTGCGAAAAACGGTTGGTATCCCGTCCGTAAGTCGGTGGTAGAGAGCGAAGAATTTAAAAAATCGAACGATCCGGTTGTTTCGCTGTTGACGCAGACAGGCAACCCCGAAAACTTCTATACGCTTGATGGATCGTACAAAACTATACTTGTATTGGATGATTTTGCGTTTGAGCGCAATATTCTACGAGCGGTAAATAGTGAAACGCGGTTGACAGAATCTGATCTTGCAGCTATGACGGCATATCTCAAAAAAAGCATTATTGATGCCCGTTAAGCGAAAGGAGTGTCTACAATGAAATTTTTTAAGAAAATAATCTGTTTGATAATGACTGGCATTGTCTTTGCAATGGCTTGCGGGTTTGCCGGCTGTTCGTATGACGTTACCGATTCGCCTAAGGATCGTGGGAATTGGGAAGTGGCATCACCCGACGGCTCTATAATTACTTCGGTGTGCTTTGACGGAAACGGTAAACTGAGTTATTCGGTCAAAAAGGGCAGTGTTCAGGTTGTGAACAGCTCGACCCTTGGATTTACGATAGAAGAGGATGATTTCAGATTACTGACGTTCGAAAACGACAGTGTTAAGCGTGTACAGGGTTCATATGAAAACAAATCAGGTAAACATCGGGAAGTCGTATATGATTGTAACGAAACGACGCTTACGTTTAAGGCTTGGGAATTTTATCTCGATGTAATAATACGTGTGTATGACGACGGTTATGCATTCAGATACAACGTCCGCGCAATAGACGGATCATCCGGCACGATGACGGTATTAAGCGAAAATACGGAGTTTGCACTTCCCGATAAGTCCCAACTTTGGACGCAGACTTATAAGTCCAGCGATCCCAACAGGGGCGACTTCTTTGCCTATGAAAATCCTTACGTTTACCGCAGTATGAGGTCGCTCGACGGCGAGATACTTGCGATGCCGCTTTTGTATAACGCTTCGGGTAGCGATATCTATTCACTTATTACCGAGTCGGATCTTATCGGCAGCGGTTATTATGGTTCGTTTCTTGCAGAACAACCCGAAAATTACGGTACGGGCATATTACAAACCGTACATACCCCTGCGGGAATAGCGAAAAACGATAATAAAGTCACATATCCGTTCACTTCGCCTTGGAGAGTGGGGATAGTCGGAGATATAGCGACCGTAGTCGAAAGCGAAATGGTTGAAAAGGTGTACGACAATGTAGAGCCTTGGAAGCCCGACAATTATGACGAGCTTTCCGCAGATGAACAAGAAATATATAATTACGATTGGGTTGAACCAGGTATTGCGGCGTTTAACTGGCTCAGATATCCCGGTGCGGATAACCAGCTTGACTACGATTTGCATAAACAATATGCCGATTTAGCCGCTGAAATGGGTTGGAAGTATACCATACTTGACGGCAACTGGGACAGTAACTTTGCGCAGGACGAACAAAAGATTCGCGATTTTATCAGCTACGCAAACAGTATAGGCGTTAAGGTAATAGTTTGGTGCGACGCTTACAATACGTTTGCGAAGGGCAATATAGATTTTCTGACGGAAAAACTTGATTTGTGGAAAGATATAGGCGCATCAGGAATAAAAATAGACTTTTTTAGCGGCGAAACCGTTTCTGATCCTCCTCATCAAGGTGAGGATATCGGAGCAATCAAATGGTATGAAACGGTATATCAAGAGTGTGCAAAGAGACAAATGGTTGTAAATGTGCACGGAGCAAATAAGCCTACGGGCGAACGCCGTAAATATCCCAACGTAATCAACCGCGAGGGAATATACGGTAACGAATTTGCTGAGGTGGATAGCACTGTTACAGTTAACCATATGTTTACGAGAAATATTTTGGGCGTTAGCGACTTTACGCCTTGCGTAACGCCGAGAAACAACGCGTTAACTATGGGGCATCAAATGGCGCTTGCGGTATTGTTTGAGTCGGGTATGCCCTCTATGGGCGACTATGCCGAAACATATCGCAACGAATTAATAAAGGACTATTATATGTCTTTGCCCGTGTTACGCGATGAAATCAAATTCCTCGGCGGCGCGCCAGACGAATACTATTGCGCAGCGATAAAGGCGGGGGATGAATGGTTTGTCGCTTGCATAAATTCAACTACGGCGCAATCCATAAAGGTTGACTTCTCCTTTCTCGGAAGCGGAAATTATGTAGCAGATTATTTTGCGGATGTCCCAGACGACAACGAGTCTGTTACGAGAGAACAAAAACAGCTCAACGCATCCTCGGTTGAAACTTTCCAAGTAAATAAATACGGCGGTTTCGTGCTTCGCATAAAAAAAGCGTAAAAAATATTCACAAAAATATAAAGAGGTTAATTTTATGAAAAAGAAAATTTTAGCTATTGTCTGTGCTGTTTGCGCGCTAACATGTGCATTCTTGTTTGCGGCTTGTGGCGGCGGAAATGACGGTCCGGTTACCACGGGTGAGCTTGAAAAAGACGAGAGCGGCAACGTTATTTTCGAGGACGTCGAGTTTAAACTTATGAGCGTAGTGTCGGGTACCGACAAACAGCCGTTTCTGGAAATGATAGAGTCTTTCAATAAGGCTCACCGCGGCGAAATTAACGTGGTGGTCGATACGCTTTATAACGATACGTTCGACGAAACGGTACAGGGGCAAATTAAAAACAGACTTAATCCGCCCGATCTCATTATGTCGCACTCATCGGGGCATTTAAACTATCTTGACAACAAACTTATTCAGCCGTTTGACGAAGCGATTGAACTTTCGGGTATAACTATTGATATGAAAGATTTTGCACAGGGTTTTTCAAAATACTCCGATTTGGGCAAGAGCGGTTCGCTTTATTCCATTCCCACCGACGCGCAAAGTACGATTATTTTGTATAATAAAACTTTGCTTGCAAGGTATTCTCAAACCGTGCCCGTAACCCGGTCCGAGTGGCTTTCTGTGTGCGAAGCCGCAAAAGCGGGCGAAGGGAAAGAACCCATACTTATGTCAACGACAGACGGATCGACCCGCGATTATATTTTCCCCACGGCATATTTACAGAACGGAGGTACGATGTATGCTTCCGATAATCATGCGGAATGGTCGAGCAATGCAAACAATCTAGACGCAATGAAAAAAGCGATTACTTCGATAAGGGAACTTTCAACAAAGGGTTTAATGCAAAAGGGACTGTCTAAAGAAGCGGTATCTGCAAAATTCGTTGCGGACGAAGCGGTGTTCTATATCGTTACTCCGTGGGAAGTTACCGAAATCATGACGAACTATGCAAAAGCACACAATAAGACGCTTGCACAAGTAAAAACGGAAGATATCGGCGCAATGAGTACATCAAAGCTGTTTGCAATGGATGCGAATTCTCCGAATGCGGAAAAAATTTTTTGCGATTCGCACGGGTTTATGATGAGTACAACCGTTACCGACATCAATAAAAAAGCTGCAATACTTGAATTTATTAAATGGTTTACCGAAACGGGAACGGTAGGTGCAAGCTGGGCGGAAGCCGGTCATATAAGTTTATCGAACACTATTAACGGCGACTCTGCATATCAGCAAAACGATTTCGTGCAGAATTATATTTCTAAATTTTATCCCGATATAAGCAAACTTGAAGGGCTTGGAAATACTCCGCTGGCAAATACTATGACTGCTTGTTTCGGGCAAATCCTTTCCGACGCGCTAAAAAACAATACTGATACGCAGGATACGGCGATTATCGAGGAACAGCAAAAGAAATATAACGAAGCTTACGATTTCTCTAAAATGTAAAACAATAGGGGGAATTATGGCACATAATAACGAAAAAATCGCTGCGCTTAAAAAGAGCAAAAGGCAAGAAGTATTTCTCGCCTTTGCCCTTATGAGTCCGTATATAATTACATTCGTCCTCTTTACGTTTATTCCCGTAATATTGGGCATAGTATTCTCGTTTATGCGATACAACCCGTATCTGCCCGAGGAAAACGAATTCATCGGATTTCAAAACTATCTGAATATATTTAATTTCGATCTTGAAATCACAAAGACATTTTGGGGCTCGTTTGGTACGATGTTCGTGTTTACCGCAATAGCAGTACCTTGCCTTATAATCATTCCGCTTGTGCTTGCGTATTTCGTAAATTTACAACCGCCCGGATACAAAATTTTTCGTGCGCTTATATATTTGCCAAGTGTCGTTTCAATAAGCATAATGGGTATCCTATTCGGTAATATGTTCGCGGGCGACGAAACGGGGCTTATAAACGCCTGGCTCGGTACAAATATTGAATGGCTATCGGGCAAACCGTGGCAAGGTGATACGTTGCGTTGGATGGTTATGCTTATTGCAAGTATTTGGTGGCAGACGGGGACAAACTTCGTCATATTCTCGGGAGCGCTTCGAAATGTTCCGAAAAGCCTTTATGAAGCATGTGAGATGGATGGCGGAAGTAAATGGAGGAAGGTACGTTATGTAACCCTTCCAAACATCAAATCGTCGGTTACCATTTGTCTTTTCAATACGTTAATCGGATATTTGGCTCTATACGGTCAACCTTATACGTTAAGCGATTTGTCAAACGCCAACGAAATGTTTTCGCCCATGATGTTTATACAGTATTATCTCGGACAATCGGCGTTTGCAAGGCAAACGGGTTTTTTGTGCGCTTGCGCTATCGTTTTCGGCATAATTTCCATGATATTCGGCGCGATACAGCGCGGAGCCATGGCAGAGAGAAAGAGGCAGAGCAAATATGAAAGCAACTGCAAGAGTTATTTAAAAAACAGAGCCTTGCTGTACGGTGAAATAAACGAAGAAAAAGCGGAGGCCGATTATGAATAAAGAAAGCGCAAATAAACGCAGACTTACTAAATCGGAACGAACCGCGAGAAAAGATAAAATTATTGCGTTTACGGTATTGTTATTAGTGTCCGTTTTCTTCGTGTTTCCGCTCATATATATGATAGGAACTTCGTTCAAAACCGATCTCGAGCTGCAAATGCACCCCGAAAAGATTTTTCCTTCTCCGGGTGAGTGGACGCTTGACCATTACTCTACATTCATTATTAACAACGGGAAGCCCGATAAGCTGCCGTTTTGGATGATAAATTCGCTGTGGTCTAGTTTTTTAACTGTATTACTGACAGTAATTTGCGATTTGATGGTTGCGTTTGCAATAGTGTTTTTAAATTTTAAAGGCAAAAATATAATGACTAAATTTTTGCTTTTATGGATGTCTATTCCCGGAGTTATCGGCACGGCACCTTCGTTTGCAATGTATGCACAAATCAAGCAGGCGCTGGATATTAGCGGCGGAGTCGGCGGATATGTTTATTCGTATTTTTGGATAGTAATGCCGGGCATATCGGGTATATTCAATATGCTTTTAATGCGTAATTTCTTCGCTTCTATACCGAAAGATATCGTAGATAGCGCAAAGAGCGACGGTGCAAACACTATGACCATATTTGGGCGTATAATTGTTCCGCTTGCAAAATCCACTATATTACTTATTGTACTTTTCGCGTTTGTCGGGGCTTGGAACAATCTCATTTGGCCGCAACTTATTTTAAATGGCGAAAACGAGTTTTGGAATACGGTTACAGTAGGACTTACAGGTTATACGCATGGCGGAGGATGGGGGCAGCTCGGCATTTCTACGGCGGTCAGTGCGTTTACAATGATACCGATAATCATAATATTCTTATTTACTCAAAATAAAATGATAGATGGTCTGGCTTCGACCGGTATAAAGATGTAAGGAGTATACAATGGAAAACACTCTTACAAAAAGCGATTCTTTTCTTTCGCTGCAACATTTGGTTAAAGTATATCCGAATGGCGAAAAGGCTGTTTACGATTTTAATCTCGATATTGCAAAAAAAGAATTTATAGTCATAGTAGGTCCGTCTGGTTGCGGAAAATCCACCACTCTTCGTATGATTGCCGGGCTTGAAGATATTTCTACCGGGGACATTTATTTAAATGGCGAACTGTTAAATTACAAGCCGTCAAGTGAAAGGAAAATGGCGATAGTTTTCCAAAGCTATGCGCTGTATCCGCAAATGAACGTATATAAGAACATAGCCTTTCCGCTTACAATCAACAAGTATCCTATGCCTGTGGTAAACTCTGTACTCCGAGCCGAAAAGGAAATAAACGGCATCCTTCAAGTCGTGCCTTTCATGAAATTCGTCGGCGTGCTGTATAACGTTTGCGGCACGAAAAGAAAGAACTCAGAAAAGTCCGAGGATTTAGCGACTGTGTTCGGGATATCGTTAGACGCGGCAAAAATACTGTATAAAGCATTCGTTCCGTTCTCGGGAAAATCGCTTGCGTATCTGCAAAGTAATGAGCAGGAGATATGCGAAGCAATAACAAAAGAGCTTACTCCGATGGTTGCTGAGGCGAAAGAGAGGTCTTCGGGGGTAAGTTACGACGAAGACTTTAACGAACTCGACGAGAACGGCAATATAAAGACAGAATACCGAAAGTATACACCCTACGAAATAAAGACTCGTGTATATGAAACGGCGGAAAAGCTCGACTTAACGCCGTATTTGGATAAACTTCCCAAAGAATTGAGCGGAGGTCAAATGCAGCGTGTTGCACTTGGCAGGGCGATTATTAAAAAAGTTCCCGTGTTTATGATGGACGAACCGCTTTCGAATCTCGATGCAAAGCTTCGCCTTACAATGCGCAGCGAAATAGTAAAACTTCATAACAGTATAGACGCGACTACGATTTATGTAACTCACGACCAGACAGAAGCTATGACTATGGCAACACGGATAGTTGTTATGTCTCGCGGCTTTGTACAACAGATAGGATCGCCCGAGGAAGTGTATAATAACCCCGTAAATATCTTCGTTGCGAAATTTATCGGTTCGCCTACAATGAATGTGTTTAACGTTGAGTACGACAGAAAAGGAAACGCATTTGTAAACGGTGGTTTGAACATTCCAGCCGCTTCGAAGTTTGGCGAAGTGCACGACGAATTTTACAGTAAATCCGTTAATGTATATAAAACGCTTGCTGATAATTTTGACGAAAAAGCAAGGGAATTTATTTTAAAAACTTTGTCGGTTACGGGCGAGTATTCCGAAAATAAAAAACAAAAAATTAAAAAGAAAGGTCTTATAAATAAAATTAAAGGTCTCATCGAAAAGGCGAAAAATAAGAACGAATCCGTCGATTTTCTGAAATTCGAGCGGGAGGTCTGCGTAACCAAGTTGACCGAACTTGAAAAATGTCTTTCCGAAAATCATCAGGTTATATTGGGTATTCGTCCCGAACGGCTCAGACTTGAAAAGAAAGAGGTTGGAAAGAAATATGAAAACTGCTTGACTATTAAACCAACCGTATGCGAACTTTTGGGCGGCGAGTACAACGTGCATTTTACCTTCTGCGGTAAAGATATGGTCGGGCAAATAGACGCTAAAGATAAGATTACCACTGCGGACGAAATAATTGTAAGGTTTTCCGCGAATGATATTTATGTGTTCGATCCCGTAACGGGCAACGCTATAAAGTAATTTGAGTAAATGTGATATGAATTTCGACGTATACCACGTTTATATAAGAGATGCAACTTGCGCAAACTGCGGAGTCATAAAACCGAAAGGTTTGGACGATAACAAAATATATTGCGTAAACGGCGATTATACATTGTTGGGTAACGAATTTATGAGTAACGGTATTTCCGTTGCGCATATTAAACAAGATTCAAGCTTTTCTTGGGTTAAAAAGGCGGTTGGGTGGAATGGTGGGATTTGATTTTGACCAAAGTATATTTAAAAACAAGCAGACAAGAAAAACCCCATTTCTTGCGGCGCATAGAGGTGTTTGCGGCGTAAACGTTCCGTGTAACACGTTACTTGCATATAAAATTGCGGTTGACCAAGGTGCGGATATAATAGAGATCGACGTTGCAAAAAGTAAGGACGGACAGCTTTTCGTGTTTCATCCCGGAATGGAATTTGCCTATCTCAAAACGGACAAAACAGTTTCTGAAATGACCGCCGAAGAAGTGCTTTCCGTACCTATTTTAAACAACGACGAAGAGAAAACTCATTACCGCATACCAAAATTATCGGAAGTGTTTGCGTTATTGAAAGATAAAGTTTACATCAACGTGGACAAATTTTGGACGGATATGGAGGGCATTTCAGCCGAAATAAGAAAGGCAGGTGTCGAAAAACAGGTTATAGTAAAAACTTCGGCGGACGAAAAGTATTTTGACGATATTGAAAAGTATGCTTCAGATATGATGTATATGCCCGTAGTGCAACGCCGCGACAATATAACCGAAAAAATTAAAAACAGAAATATAAACTATATAGGGGTCGAAGTTGTTTTTCGAGATCTCGAACATGAAAGCATAAGTGAAAATTACATAAAATCTATGCATGACAGAGGGTTGCTTGTTTGGGCTAACTCGATAATTTACGATGAGCGCGAAGTTTTAAGTGCAGGCTATACAGATGACGTTTCTCTTGAAAAGGGCGGCGACTTCGGTTGGGGCGTTTTGTATAAACTCGGATTCGATATTATTCAAACGGATTGGCTTTTATCGGCTAAATTGTACTTTGCAAAAAAATAAAAAGAGGATAAAAATGGCATTTTCAAAAGATTTTATATGGTGTGCCGGCGGAGCTGCTGCTCAACAAGACGGCGGCTATTTGGACGGCGGTAAAGGACTTAATATTTGGGATGCTTTGAGCGACGGACACGTTAGGAACAATGAAAACTGTCACGTTGCGTGTGACCACTTTCATAGGTGGAAAGATGATTTACAACTGTTAAAGAAAATAGGCGTAAATACTTATCGCTTTTCAATTTCGCTTGCCCGCCTATATCCTGCTGACGAATACACGATAAACGAAGAAGGGTTAAAATTTTATAAGGATTTGGTTGCCGAGCTTGAATTTTTGGGAATTACGCCTATGTGTACGCTTTACCATTGGGATATGCCTCTTTGGCTACACCATAAAGGCGGCTGGAAAAACAGTTTAGCCGTCGAGTGGTTTGAGCGTTTTACGAAAATCGTAGTTGACGCAATTTCGGATAAAGTGCAATATTGGATTACCTTTAACGAGCCGCAGTGCTTTATTGCTATGGGCTACGGCACAGGCGAGCATGCACCGTTTGAGAAGGTCGGCGACGGGGAATTGAAACATATATCTCGCAACGTTATGCTCGCACATGGTAAGGCTGTTAAGACGATAAGGAAATATGCCAAACTTCAACCGAAAATTTCGTATGCCCCGACGGCAGGATTGACTATTCCTACGCAAAACAAGTCCGAAAAAGAAGCGTATGAGCGCACGTTCGATATAAATTACGGCGGTGCGTTTTGTTCCGCGTGGTGGTCTGATCCTATTGTCCTCGGCAAGGCGCCAAAAGGTTGCGATTGGCTTTCGAAAGATGAATTAAAAGAAATCTGTCAGCCGTTGGATTTTTATTCTTTCAATATTTATAACGCAAACAACGGCAGAGAGTTTAATTTGAATTACGAGGGTATGCCCAAAACGGATATGGGCTGGATTATTACGCCTGAATGTATGTATTGGGGGGCTAAATTCTTTTACGAGAGATATAAATTGCCCATTATGATAACCGAAAACGGTATGGCTAATATCGATTTCGTTTACGGCGACGGCAAAGTCCATGATCCGCAGAGAAGCGAATATTTGCGCACGCATTTAAAACAGTTAAAACGAGCAAACGACGAAGGCATTCCCGTTATCGGTTACGCTTGTTGGAGTTTGATGGACAATTTCGAGTGGGCGGAGGGGTATTCCAAACGCTTCGGGCTTGTTTATGTAAATTATCAAACGCAGGAAAGAATTTTAAAGGATTCGGCTTATACCTATCGCGACATCATAAAGACCAACGGGGAAATTCTATAAAAAAATATACGTTATCCAAATACTAATATTGAGCTTGGGAATCAATTTGATTCGGATAAAACAAAATTCCATATTGAAATCATGATGGAGCCGCTTAATACAGACGGGAAAACGAAATTTACTTATACGATAACTCAAACGGAAACAGGGAAAAAAGTGACTTTCAGTGAGTTTGCAACGCAAAATGCATTAAATTATGTTTCCGAGGATGAAGTGAATGATTTTTATCATTTAACCTTCATGACGGAAAATTTGGAATTTAAAGTTTCTAATTTGCAGTGTACTTCATATAAAGTGCTCTAAATCAAAAAATCATCGTCAATTTCGGAGGAAAGATGTTAGAAAGGAAGGAATATCCGCGTCCGCAATTTCGTCGCGACCAATGGCAGCCCTTAAACGGAGAATGGGAATTCGCTTTTGATGATACGAACAGCGGAGAGTTGAATGGCTTTTTAAGCGGGAAGATTCGTTTTCCCCTTACGATTACGGTTCCGTTTTCGTATCAATATTCCGCAAGCGGGATAGGCGACATTGAAAAGCATGATACAGTGTGGTATAGGCGGAGTTTTGAGATAGCCGCCGATCACAGAAGAAAGCATGCGCTGTTGTGTTTTAATGCGGCGGATTACATAACCGACGTATGGGTAAATGGTCATCATATTCTGACGCATATCGGCGGCTATACTCCGTTTTCGGCGGATATAACAGGCTATTTGCGTAAGGGTGAAAATGTACTTGTCGTTCGTTGTAAAGATACTTTAGATGAAACAATCCCCCGCGGGAAACAATGTTGGAAAGATCGGCCATTCGCCTGCTGGTATATTCCCAATACAGGGATATGGCAGAGCGTGTGGCTGGAGTTTTTCGATAGTGACTGCATCAGGGAATATTCTCTTTTCAGCGATTACGACAAGTGCGAAGTTTACGGAACGCTGGAGCTTTTACACGGCAATGCGGACGAAGCCGAAGTGAAAATTTTCCATGAAGGGCGGGAATTACGGCGTGATCGGTTTGCATTGTACGGAAAGAATGCGGAATTCTGCGTGGTGCTTCCGAAAGGCTTCGCGGATGATTTTGCATGGACGCCCGAAAACCCGAAATTGCTTTATGTGGATTTTTCCCTGTATAAAGACGGAAAAGTGATTGATTCGGCGCATTCCCGCATCGGGATGCGCAAGATATCGGTTGATAGTTACGGAAAGATTTGTTTGAATAATCGACCGTATTATCAAAAATTAATACTCGATCAAGGCTATTGGAAAGAGAGTGGGATTACTCCGCCAAGTGCCGAATCTTTGAAAAAAGATATCGAACTTGCAAAAGCAATGGGTTTTAACGGATCAAGAAAACATCAAAAATTAGAAGACCCGTATTTTTATTATTATGCGGAAGAATTAGGTTTTCTTACTTGGTGTGAAATGCCGTCGGCATATCTTTTCAGCACAGGAGAAGTGCAGGCGGTTTTACGCGATTGGTCAGAAATCATAAAA
Organism: uncultured Eubacteriales bacterium; assembly: GCA_902465495.1. Classification (GTDB taxonomy): domain Bacteria; phylum Bacillota; class Clostridia; order Christensenellales; family Borkfalkiaceae; genus Borkfalkia. Next base: position 1,532 of record CABQND010000008.1, on the reverse strand, counting down.
GTCGGTCGTAATTGTACAAGTAATATTTTTTATGTTCCGTTAAATGAAAGCTGGGGAGTAAAAGAAATTGCTACAAATAAAGAACAGCAAGATTTTGCCCGTACGTTGTACTATTTAACAAAGGCTCTCGATCCAACGCGGCTCATTTCTACAAATGACGGGTTTGAGAATGTTAATCCGACGGATATTATCAGCATACATGATTATAGCATTGCAAAAGAGATGGAATTTTCATGTAAGTATAAAAAAGGAGGATATGACGGGTTATATCCTCAAGGTTGGCCTTTGTTTGCAGAGGGCAATACATATGCTCAACAACCGATAGTGTTTACTGAGTTCGGCGGTGTAGCGATGAAACGCGATGAAAATGGAGGCGCATGGGGTTATAACGAAGGAGTCGAAAATGAAGATGAATTTTTGGACAGGTTGCAAGAACTGATATGTGGAATCGCGCAAACGGATTTTCAAGGCTTTTGTTATACGCAGTTGACCGATGTGCAGCAGGAAGTGAACGGATTGCTTACGGCAGATCATGAACCCAAAATCGATATACAAAGAATAAAAAGAATAATATGTCAATCCGATAAGTGAACTTAAATCGTGTACAGAGCATGAAAATCTTATGTCAATGAATGGGCTAAAAACGTTACTTTGCCATAGTCGAGCTGAAACAGAGCTTAAATAAAGCCATTCAGAATACGTCAGTGAAGATCGTTCGGCGCGTCCAAAGATATTATCTGTGAGGTCAGCGATAAGCCCGGGATTCCGAGAGGAACCCGAGTTTATTGCCGGCCTCTTTTTTTATGCCAAAAACAGGCAGATCCTCCTGTTATAAAAGGATCGAAAAAAATATTTTATGCCTGACTTGCAATAAGGGCAAAGGATACATACGGCTTCTTTTTATTTTGGGAAAGAAGCGGAAGGTATCTTTTCTTTCCATGCTCTTATTGCGAGCGGAAGCCGAATTCAGAAAGTGCATTGAGAGCAGTTTTCGACAGATTAAATATGGTAAATTTAAATTGTGATCTATACGCAGAAAAACTTGCTGTATGATACAGTGCTGTCTGTAAGCGACGTTATGAATTTGCTCTCTACGGTGTTGCTGGTTATAGAACTGATATTTATGGTGTTTGCCGTGCTGTTGCTCCTGAATTTTATTACAATTTCCATAGGGTGGAAAAAAAGAAGGAGATAGGAATATTGAGTGCAATCGGTGTCCGCGTCGTAGATGTGTTCTAGATTTTCTTCTGCGAAACGGGTGTAATCGTTGGCATTTGCCTAATATAATCGGTGATAGGTACGCTGATTGCGGCAATGGTATTGAACAACATGCTTAAAGCGCAAATGGGAATCGCTGTCACAATATTCGTATTCGATCGCTACCTGTCTTATTGATGATAACGGTAGCCATCATTATTGCATTCCTCGGCACATTCTTCCCTGTCTTCATTGCGGCAAGAAAAAAACCGTGGACACAATTCGTTCGTTGTAAAGAATCTCCGAATTTTGCTTTTTCGGTCGGCTATGGTAGC
>CABQND010000007.1 GCA_902465495.1 uncultured Eubacteriales bacterium | reverse complement strand
ACTTCTGCCGCATTATTGACAATTACAATTTCTGCCGCTTCTCCCGCAACCGTCTTCACGTTATTTTCTTGCGCGAATTCGAAATTATCGGTGTAAGTATTCGGCTTGCCGTCATTGCCGGCTGTACCGATTACAATGTCTGCTGCAGACTGCGTGTCTTCAAACGTATTGCCGCTGATCGTAACACCTTCATCGAATGAACCCTTAAATCCGGCCGCAATATCCGTGACATCTCCATCATTCGCAAGCTCATTTTCTTCATCATCGGCCACAGTATTACGTACTTTCACTTTGATCGCACCGGAAGTCGAACCATTCGGATCTCCGCACTGCACAAATTTATTGTCCGTAATCGTAATCCTTGTACCTGCTTTGAGCTGATTTACGTCGATCGCGGATGCAGAACGTGCAGTCACTTCCATCCCGTCATCGCCTACCGTCCCGGCGTTTGTAAATGTACAACCCGTTACTTCAAGTACACCGATCGCTTCGCCGTAAATCCCTTTGCTGGAAATATTGCTGAACGTAACGCCTTCCGCCTTAAAATCAGAAACAGTTGCGTTGCTCCTCGACCCGACAAATACACCGATCGAGAAACCGCTGATTGTTCCGCCTTTCAAAGTTACCGATGCGTTTTCAATATAAATACCCGTTCCGCTACCATTACCGATAATTGTCGCATCCGAAATGTTCGCGCTATCAGTGTTGTAAATATAGATTTCGCCAGCAAATTCTCCGCCCGTAATCGTCAACTGGCCAATACTTGTTTCTTCAGCGCTATCGTTATCTATCATAATAGGTGCATTTTTAAATTCACCGCCACTGATCGAAAGAACGTTCCAGTTAAGCACTATACGGTAAAATGCTCCTTCAAACACTCCGCCTTCAATCGCCATCACACCATAGTCATCATTTTTGACCGTATTCAATCCGCCGTTGAAATATCCGCCCGTAATCGTCATCTCTGCATCAAGCCCGGAAATGTTTTGCGCGGGATCTGCCCAACCGTTTTCGATCAAACTGCTATAATTATGCTGCGAATAATCACGATCATAGCTAATCGTCCCAGCACTGATGAAAGCAATTCCTTTGTTTTCCAAAACATAATAGGAATTCCCACCATTGTCGGAAGGGCTCTTCCCCGCCTCAGCACTGCGCATTAACCAGCCGCCATTCATTTCAAACTTCGCGCCGGATGCGTTGTAAACAGCAGCCTTTGCATGTTTAATATTATCGATCACGACGTCGCCGTTGATGATCAAAGTCCCGTTGTTTATGATCGTATGCGCATCTGCGCCCCGAATCGTGCCGGCGCCTTCAATTGTAACTTGCGAACCTTCCGCAACGGTAATATTTGCAAGGAACGTTACACCTTCTTTTACATTGATTGTCGTTTTCCCCGCCAGCGCAACCGCTTCCTCTGCCGTATTGTCTGCAAGAATGATAATCGATGCCGCACCCGAAGCTTCCGCAAGCGTCGCATAATATTCGCCGTCTGCATACACAGGCGCCTTCTGCGCCACATCATTCACGTTTACATAATAATGTACTTCGTCCGCATATCCGCCAAAATCAAACGAACGCGTCTGTTCCAATTTATTCCATTTGTACACAGAGATCAACTTACCGGCTTCGCTCTGCAAAACGACTCCTTCGCCTAATTTCACAACAAACGAATTATCTCCGCCACAAGAATCGCCGTTATATGCTTCTGTATTGAGCATAATCACGCTGCCGTCCGGTTCACTGTTACCGCCCGTCGCTTCCGCATATTTCAAGCCTTCTTTTGCATCCGCAGTCGAAATCAAAGTTGTATCGGTGATCGTAAAGTGCCCCATCTTAGCTTCAATTGCAACAGGTCCCTGCACAACGCTGCCATCCCCGATCACAATCTCGCCCTGCATAGGAATATAAATAGCCGCGGTTTTTTCCGACGTTAAAGTCACGCCCAACAATGTTGCGTTACCCTTCCCTGTCAGATTGTTGCCTGTTACTGCATAATAAATACTGTCAATGGCACCACCGTTCATAGTGAAAGAAGAATCTGTGCGCAAAACAACTCCGGCTCCGCCTTTGATCGTACTTTCCAGAATCTGCGCCGTCGAGCCTTCCAGGCGAATTCCCTGTTCACAGAAATTATGCCACTCTTGCGCGCCGCTTACCGCATAATGATTTGTATTAAGATCAATATTGATCGATTCACCATATATCTGCGCGCCGTTTACAGCTTGAATCCCCACTAAGTTGTAAGAATTCGCACCTTCCGTAGAACTGGTAGCTTCTATATTTACATCTGACAAATTCGCAGCTGCACCGTCAATCTTGATAGCCGCCAAATTTGCATCTTTCACTGCGCCTTTCAATACAATTTGCGAATTGCTCAGTGTTAAATCAACCCCTTTGAGATCAATCGCCGGAACCGTGCTGTCCGCTTCGGTGACAAGAACAACATTGCTAAGAACTACATTGGCCGTCGCACCCGAACGCAATCCAAACGTACTCACGTTCCGAGCAGAATCCCCACAAGAAATATTGCCCGTAATAGCAACGCCTTTGATCTCAATGTTCGTATTTTCCGGTACGATGATTTCACCGCTGAGCGAAGTATATTCAACGCCCGCGCCGATAATCGTAACATCTTTTCCTGCCAAAGCGGTCTGCGCATTGGAAGGCCATTTCACTTCAGACAACGCTCCGACCTGCACCAAAAATTCATTGGTCGATGAATCGGATGCAATCACATCGAAAACTTCTTCCAAACTGTCCGCATTTGTGCCGTTCACTGCAAAATCTTCAACAAAAGCATTTGCCTGCACAGCTTCGATATATAGTGTAAAATCCGCCGCAAGTTTCTCTGTTATAGGATTTTCTGCATTGTCAAATACCGGCTGTTTGCTCCAAGGAAGAGAAATCTCAAAGGAAAGCTCCTGCGTGCTGCCGCTCTCCCATTCCGTCCAACCCAATAAATTTAATGTGCTTTCCGTACCTGCAAAATAGGAAGACGAACCATCACCCGTATTAAAAGCAAGGCTGGTCACTAATTCCTTGTTGGAGGAAGGCGCTACATCAATGTATACTCTGTATTTGACTGCCACAGTACTCGCATTTTCAATAATCAATTTAAATGCCGCACCGTCGCCGAGCGAAATGTTATTTAATGAAATATCGCCCGAAGGCGTTACAGAAAACGCACCGCCCTGCGCAACAGTCGCGCTGTAATTTCCTTCTCCGTCATTATTCACTACTGCGGCAACACGTTCGTCCGTAGACTGCCCCTGCGACCATGCACCTTCCATTGATACTGTGCCGATCACATCGATTTCACCGCTCTGTACGCCAATCTTTTTTTGCTCTTTATCTGAGAACAATGCAAAAGTTGCGCCTATAATCACTGAAACACAAAGCACTACGATCAAAAATGAAAGCAATAGCGTTTTGCCCTTTCCATAACTCTTCTGCATATTTAATCGCCTCCTTTAATCTTGCATCAATATGCTAAACTTATTCGATCATCGATTTATTTAACAAGTGTTTTCAATAAAATTCCTATGTAAGAAAAATTAATTCAGACCGAACAATGCTTCGAGGTCTTCATCGCTGGCGTTGCTCTGTCCTGCATAAATAGTGAAAAGCACCTCACAGGAACGGTCTCCTTCCGCAACCTGCTTTGCAGTTTTGGGAAGTTCAACGCTGATCGTAATGGTTGTCTCACCGTCGAAAGCAATCTCCGTCCATGTATAATCCGTACCCGATGCCACTCCGGTATCTACTTTCACACCGTTTTGCTCATCCGCCGCAAGGCCGCCCGATACTTCCGCTACTACGCAGTACTTCACCGCTACCGATGACTTGTTCGTAATAGTCAAAGAAATTTCTGCTTTGTCGCCGGGAATAAGACCAGTAAGGCTCAATACACCTGTATCAGGATCTAATTCTGCTGTCCCGCCCAAGTAGAAGTTATTATCATAATCTTCACCTTCTGCTTCCGAAAGCTTTTTTTGCTCTCCATTAATAAGGCTATAAAGCTCAGGCGTTTTTCCGAAATCCGCAGAGATTGTGACATCGCCTGTCGTTACCGTAACGTTTTTGTCAATGGTCTTTCCAAACAATGCAAACGTTGCACCTACAATCACTACCGCACACAAAACGATAATCAATGATGCCGTAAGGATCGCCATTTTTTTCGTCTTCATTTTCTTTTCTCCTTTTCCTGTTTTACAATTACCTTGCTTTTGCGTCGGCATTTTAAATATTATGCCTGCTCAACTTTCTGTTGCGCTTTGACCGAAAGATCAAAATCTATTCTAGCCCCCATGATCGTTGCTCCTTCAGCCCCACTGTCCAATGAATCTTCGTTTGCCGGCAACACTATCTTAATCTTAAATTCCGCTGAAGAATTCGCCTCAATCAAAGATCCCAACGCTATTGCACCGCGCTCTTGTGCAACAGCCAGTGAAAACGGCTGGACAACTTCTTGTCCGCTTGCATTGCTTACCGTCACCATCAGTTGCTCCGCTAAAAGTTCTGTTTTCCCTTCGATTTCGCTTGTCACTACGATCGCTACGGAATAATCAAAAGCAACGCTGCCATTATTCACGATCCGAAGGTTTACTTCCTGCCATATCCCCGGAACACAATTTCCCAAAGCAAACACCGATGCTTCCGAATCTTCCAAATCAATGGGGGCGTCGGCATAATCCTTAGTTACAGGCGCCGCGGGAATTACTCCGTGCTCATCGGCAATCAAGCTCGTTTCCGATATTTTATATAACGATACATCAAGCGTTCCCGCTTCCAAATGATTCACTACCTTAACTGAATCTGAAAACAATGCAAAAGTCGCCGCAACCAATAACCCGGCACTCAACAATGCAGTAACTGCCGCTATTATGATTGCTTTCGTCCTTGTAAATCGCATTCTCTCTCCCTCCTGTTCGATTGCGAATAATTCCGCTTCATCCGGTCCTTATAAACCTTTATTCTTCTGTACCCTCATTTGCTTCATTTTCCGCCTCAGCCTCAGCCGCCGCTGCCTTTGCCTTTTCACGAGCAAGACGGCGCTGTTCACGGCGCATCGCCTTCTTTTCTTCCTCACGGCGCGCGCGTTCCGCATAAAGATCACGATAAGTTATATCTATAATATCTTTTACCGCTGAAACCATTTCCGGCTCTTCAATTTTCACATCGATGGGCTTTTCCTTAATCTTCAGTCCCGCACTGTCCGTGTACGCAATAAAATCATTGTTCTGCACCGTAAGACGCGCCATAACTATCCCACGTTTCAGCAAAATGCGAACCACAAGTTTTTTGCCCAAATACACACTCGCACTTTTGTCGTTGACTACTTTCTTTACGCCTTCTTTCGCTTCCGCATAACGGATGATCTCGTCAACATAACCCTTCTGTGTCTTGGAAAGTCTTAAATATGCTTCTTCATACGGAATCGATTCGTTGCGACGCAACACTACCATATCCGAAGTATCGATTGCTTCCACACTCTGCGCAGGAGCCAACTCTTCTTCGCGCGTTTCTTCAACAGCACGTTCTTCTTCGACCGCAACCTGTTCTTTTGCCGGCTCGGCAATTTCTTTTTCTTCCTCCACAGGCGCCGAATCTAAGGGCAAAAGTACATACGCCTGATCGTCTACAACTACGATCTTCCCCGCTGTCTTCTTTGCCTTGCTCTGCATTACGAGCGCCACAATCACCCACACAAGAAGCGCCAAAGCTACAGCCATCACTACACAAATGCTCACTATAAATAAGGGTTCAGTCATCCTCGGATACCTCCGTTTTTAATTCTTCCAGCTCGCGACGCAAGCGTTCGATTTCCTGCTCGAGCGCGGCTGCTTCTTCCCTTTTTTTATCTTCTTTTCTTTCCTTGATCGTCTGCAAGATAAAAAATATCTCATAGATCAGAATCAAAGATGCAGGAATGATCATAATCAACACAATGCCTGTCGTTGTTCGAAGAAATGAAATAATTTTCCCCAAAGGATAATTGCTCCATTCCACCAAACCGATCACGTCTTCTTCGTGCACCGTCTGCGTTTCGTTTATATCTGTTACAGCATCCCCGTGACAGATAAATATCAATCCTGTTTCCGACTGTTCAATACTTTGGATCCGGTGCGTTACAACCACTTCACTCCTGCTCGTTTCCGACCAATCGTAAAATGTAATGATGTCACCCTCTTGCAGTCCCTGCATGAACTCATCCCGTTCCTCACCGCTCTCCGGAGCCGCATCCACACACACTAGGGCGTCTTTCCGTATCGTAGGCTCCATAGAACCGCTTAATACTATCCGCACCTGTTTGCCGAATATTTCAGCGTCTTCACCTTTCAGTTTATACGGCAACGCAACCACTAAACACAAGATTGCCAGCAAAAGAAAAAGAGCGATCAGGATCGTCGACAAAACAGAAAAAACTTTTTTTGTCTTTGCTGTCATCCCTGACTATCGCCCTCCATTCCATATTCAGCAATAATCTCACACGTAAGGCCCTGCGCTTCATCGCCCACTGATGCGTCCAGCCAAAAAGAAACGGTAAACTCAAAATCGCCCGTTACTTCTTTCGTTATTGCGTTTTCTGCACATTCTGCATAACTGCCGGAATAAACCGTTTCTCCGGCAACCACGACTTCAACCGTTAAAAACTCGCTCAACGTACCTTCGCCGCCGCCTGAAAAGCGCGCGCTAAATACCGAACCTATACCCCCTTCGGTTGTATACTTTGCCACATACTTTTCTCCGCCCGGTACCATGTCCTCAAACACGATCGTCTCTTCATACGGCTCATCTCCCGCCGTAATTAAAGGAGCGTCCTTTTTTGTAAATATGTAGGTTGTTCCAACAGCTGTTCCGGCTAAAATCAAAAAAATGGCAACTATAAATATTATCAATGACTTTTGCTTCATTTCACTCTTCGTCCTGCAATAATTTATTTACGTTTTTCCATATAATGACCTTATACATAGTATAACACTATATAATGTTAATGTCAATACTTTCAAATAATTCTACTTGTAATTTTTTTATAAAATTTCTATTTTACCATATTCTTCTTCATTGCAACCTATTTATCTGCAAATGTTTTAACAATCTCCGCTTTTTAAATTATTGCGAAAATGCAAATTTTAAAATGCTCAAACAAAAATTTCTTTTATCTTTTTCAACGTCCCACGCAATTTCCGCACCTGTTTTTTATCTGATTTATTAAAATAAAATGAAATTTATTTAAGGAGTATTGACTTTTTTGCAAAAAAGGTTTATTCTAAATAAAAACCACTTAAAAAGGAGGGGATTTTTATGTTTTGTCAGGACTGCGGAAATAAGCTTACGCTTAAATTCTGCGAAAACGAAGGGCTCGTCCCCTACTGCGACAACTGCGGGGAATTTAAATTTCCACCCTTCAAGACCGCCGTCAGCATGACTGTTGTCAATAAATCGCAGGACCGTGTTTTGCTTGCAAAGCACTTGAACGGAGACTTTTTGCTCCTTGCAGGATATGTAAAAAAGAGCGAATCGGCTGAAAAAGCAATTGTTCGCGAGATCCGCGAAGAAACAGGACTCACTGCAGTAAAATACAAATACATCGGTTCTCGATACCACGAGCCTCGCAATGTTTTGATGCTCGGCTTTATCGTCGTTGTTTCCGACGGCGAAACCAAGCTGAATGAAGCGGAGATTTCCGAGGCGAAGTGGTGTTCTTTCGACGAAGCGCTTGAAACGGTAAGTCATGACTCAACTGCCGGATTTTTGCTAAAAAGCGCGATCGCAGAATTAAAACGCGCTAAAATCTGAAATACTTTTCAGCAAAAAACAGCTCGCGTTCTTAAGAATGCGAGCTGTTTTTTCCGCAGTTTTAATTATTTTCTGCAATAATTTTCACAACACGTGCATTTTTCCGCATCACATTCACAGGTGCTGCCCACCATGATCCTGTCGAGCGTACAATTTTTGCCTTCGCAGTTGAATTTACAATCGGAAACTTCGCATCCGATCGCGTGATTGATCTTATCCATTGCAATCACCTCCCGAAATCTATTATGTGCAGGTTTATTCGGATTATGAGACAAAGGGTTGACTTTTTCCGTGCCACGTTGTACAATAAATGCGTAATAAGAAAGAACATGAGGTGCGTGCCATGAAAGTGATTCTCAAACAAGATGTAAAAGGAACAGGCAAAAAAGGAGAGATCCTTGACGTAAGCGACGGATTTGCCAAAAACTTTCTTTTGAAAAAGGGACTTGCCGAACAGGCGTCCTCCGTCGCCGTGAACAGCCTTAAATTGCAAAAAGAAGCAGAAGAGCGGCGCCGCGCCGAAGAGATTCGCCAAATACGCGAACTCGCCCAGAAAATGGATAAATCCAAAGTGACCGTATCGATTAAATGCGGTGAAAACGGAAAAGTATTCGGAAGTGTCACTTCCAAAGAAATCGCTTCCCGCCTCGAAGAACTCGGCTACGAAATCGACAAAAAGAAAATTGTCTTAAAAGACCCCATCAAAACGGTCGGCGATTATACCGTGGAAATTCGCCTTATGGAAGGTGTTTCCGCGAAAGTCTTTGTAACCGTTGTCCCTGAAAGCTGATTGATTTTTAATAACATAAAAGCTTCCGCTCGTTTAAAAGGGCGGAAGCTTTTTTAATTTCCCTACTGTTTTGCCTGCGCAAACGCCGCGCTTTTCACCGGGGAATGGGCACTTTTTCGTGCAAGCGTTCCCCTCTTTTTACGTACCGCCGCCCGAACAAAACATTTATAAATCTCTGCAGCCGGCACAATAGAAAGGGAGGCTCCAAATACAATCGCCCATTGCACACCGCTGAGAGCTACGATTCCGAATGCCGCCCGCAACGGAGCAAATGCACACAGAATTACATTTACGCCCACTCCGGCAAGCACAGTGACAAACAGCATACGATTTTCAAAGAACCCTTTTCCAAATGCGGATGAACGATCTGACCGTATATTAAACGAGTGAAAAAGTTCCAGGAAAGAAAGTACAAAAAACGTCATCGTTATCGCAACAGCATTCCCGTAGACCGATGCGCTCCATACAAATATTCCGACACAAACCACTGTCTGAAATATGCCGTAAAAAGCAATGGAAATCATACTTTCTGCCGAAAACAACGAGGAAGCTCTTGAAGGCGGACGAAGCATACAATCCTTTTCCGCCCGCTCTGCACCCAGCGATAAAACCGGCAAGCTGTCTGTAATCAGATTGATCCATAAAAGCTGTGTTGACGAAAGAAAATCCATCTGATACAAGGCAAGCGTCACGATCAAAATAGACAATACTTCCGCGAGATTGGTCGCCAAAAAAAACTGAATGGTCTTCTTAATATTTGAAAAGACGCGTCTTCCTTCCCGCACGGCCGTAACAATAGTGGAAAAATTATCGTCAGCGATGACCATGTCGGCGGCACTTTTAGTCACATCTGTGCCCGAAATCCCCATAGCGATCCCAATATCCGCTTTGCGTATGCCAGGCGCATCATTGATGCCGTCCCCCGTCATCGCGACAACGTTTCCGGCCTTTTGAAACTGTTCGACAATACGGCTCTTATGTTTCGGGCTGACGCGCGCAAATACCCGACAAGACGGAACTCGACGCGAAAGTTCGCTTTCGGAAAGGGAGTCCAGTTCTGCGCCCGTGATCACCTCACTTTCGCTTTGCGCCATACCCAGCCGTGATGCGATCGCATACGCCGTTTCCCGGTGATCGCCCGTGATCATTACAGGCATTATCCCCGCGCGTCTGCACTCCGTAACCGCCTCTTTAACTCCGCGCTTAGGCGGATCGATCATGCCGCATATTCCAATAAAAATCAGTCGTTCCTCGTCAGGGCATCCCTCGTATTCGCGATAAGCAAAGCCCAACACCCGCAAAGCTCGTGAAGCGAGACATTCAGTCGCCGTTAGCACATTCCTGCGATCATTTTCGTTCATCGAACGCACCCGACCGTTTTCCAAAATTCGGTCACATTGTTCCAAAAGAACGTCAGCAGCTCCTTTTACGTACAGAAAATCCCCCGCTTTCGTTCGTACCGCCTCGGACATCCTCTTGCGCTCCGAAGAAAATGGTATTCCTCCCAATTTTTTAAAATCAAGCGAAAAATCATGCGCGTCCGCAAAATTCACGAGCGCAACTTCTGTCGGATCGCCGCGGCGTTTGCCCTTTGCGCCCTTGACTGTATTACAGGCGCAAATACATGCAAGCAATTGACCCCCGCTCTTTTCGTCAACGGGCGGAACTTCCCCTGCTTTTACCTGTGTCAATGCCTCTGCATCAAACGCTGTGACCGCTCCCTCTACCGTCATACGATTTTCGGTCAGCGTACCCGTTTTATCCGAGCAAATACAGCTGCAACCGCCCAGCGTTTCCACCGCATGCAATTTGCGCACGATCGCTCGCTCGCGGCTCATCTTTTGCACTCCCATTGCCATAATCACGGTGACCACCGCAGGCATACCTTCGGGAATTGCCGCGACCGCGATCGCCACCGACGACATGAAGTTTCCCAAAATTGTACTGTTTTTAAAAAAGATACCGAAAATAAAAATAATTGCTGCAATACCGATCACAAACCCCGTCAGCGCCTTGCCGAGTACGGCGAGAATCTTTTCGAGCGGCGTCTTTTCCGCCTGCGTATCCCGCAACAGTCCGGCAATATGGCCGATCTCCGTATTCTGCCCTGTATTTACGACCACCGCTTTCGCTTGTCCGCTGACCACAAATGTAGAAGAATATAGCATGTTCTTCCGATCGGAAACAGCTGTCTTTTCTGCAAACGTTTCCGTCGTCTTCGTAACGCCGAGCGACTCGCCCGTCAGCGCAGACTCATCGCATTTCAGCTCTTCCGCGCGCAAAATTCGGCAATCGGCAGGAATCAGATCTCCTTCTTCCAAATCAATTACGTCGCCCGGGACCAGTTGCGTACTTTCCAACAAAACATCTTTCCCGCCGCGAACCGCCTTCACTCGACACACCGAAAGTTTTTTCAACTTTTCGATCGCCGAGTCGGCTCGATATTGCTGGATAAAGCCAACAAAAGTATTGAGCAAGATTATAAACAATAAAATACCTGTATCGGCAAGCTCGTGTACGTCTCCTGTAATATACGCAATCACTCCCGATACCGCCGCTGCACAAATCAGCAGAATGGTCATGAAATCCTTAAACTGCGCAAAAAACAGCTTGATCACACTGCCCTTCTTTTTATCCTGCAATGCATTTTCTCCGACAGCCTCCAACCGTTTTGCCGCCTCTTCCTGCGTGAGCCCCAATTCGCCCGTTCTCAATTCTGCGAGAACTTCTTCCGCCGTCATGCTATGATATGCGCGCATACTGACCTCTTTCTGTTTGTTTACGTGGTATTATATTCGCGCCGCACTGCGGTTATGCCGATACAGAAAACAGAAAGTCTGCTTTGTGTACCTAATATTGCGAAAGCGCGGCCCCTCCCGTAAAGAAGGCGCCGCGCTTTCCAATCTGCTCCCCTGAAACTTATCAAGCTTGCAGATCCTTGAGCTGTTTTTCAATTTTTTCTTTCATTTCGATAAATTTATCGAGCTTTGCACGTTCCGCATCCACGAGCGCCTTAGGCGCCTTATCGACAAAACCGCGGTTATGCAATTTTCCGTCCGCACGTCCGATTTCGCCAATGACCCTTTCCAATTCTTTGGCAAGGCGTTCCTTTTCTTTTTCAATGTCGACAAGCTCCCCAAGCGGCACGAAAATCGTACAAGCCTCCAAAACTTGCGAAAGCGTTTTTTCGGTAATGTCCGCACCGCTTTCAACATATTCGATCGAGCTTGCGCCCGCAAGTTTCGCAATTGCTCCCGCATTCGCGGCAAAAACACGCTTGTTCGGCGTGGCAATATACAACTTCACCTTTTTCGCAGGCGGGCAATTGACCGACGTCTTCATATTGCGGACACTCTTGATCACGTCCATGACAGGCTCAAATGCCTTTGCTTCCTTCTTGTATGCAAGCTTGGAATTGTAGCAAGGGAATTCCGAAACCATGATGCTTCCTTTCGTCCCCGGGATATTGCGATAGATCTCGTCTGTAATAAAAGGAACAAACGGATGCAAAAGTTTGAGCGAGTTTTCAAGCACAAAGCACAAGACAGAGAGAGTTGCCGCCTTCTTTTGCGCATCGTCGCCATACAACGAGCTCTTGCAAAGCTCGATGTACCAATCGCAGAAATCGCTCCAAAGGAAATCGTACAGGGCGCCTGCGGCAATACCAAGCTCAAATTTGCCCATGTTCAGCGTCACTTCGCGGATACAGCTTTCCAATCTGGAAACGATCCATTTATCCGCAGACGTGAGCTTAATTTCACTCATAGGCGGAATATTGATACCTTCCGCATTCATGAGCACAAAACGGGATGCATTCCAGATCTTATTCATGAAATTGCGCGCCGCTTCGACCTTGCCTTTACTGTAACGGCTGTCGTTGCCCGGCGCAACACCCGTAATCAGAGAGAAGCGCAGAGAATCCGCGCCATATTCATCGATCACTTCCAGCGGGTCGATCCCGTTGCCCAGCGATTTGGACATTTTCCTGCCCTGCTCGTCGCGCACGATGCCATGCAAAAGAACATCGCGGAACGGAACTTTGCCCGTATGCTCGATCCCCGAAAAGATCATGCGCGCGACCCAGAAGAAAATAATATCGTACCCGCAGGACAAAACGTCCGTCGGATAAAAATACTTGAAATCCTCCGTCTCATCGGGATAGCCGAGGGTCGAGAACGGCCACAGCGCCGAGGAAAACCAAGTATCCAGAACATCCTCGTCCTGTTTGAGGTTCTTACCGTGACAGTGCGGGCATTCGGAAGGATCGGTCTTGGAAACGATCATTTCGCCGCAATCCTCGCAATACCAAACGGGGATGCGGTGTCCCCACCACAGCTGGCGGGAAATACACCAATCCTTGATCCCCTCCATCCAATTAAAATAAATTTTGGAGAATCGCTCGGGCGTAAATTTGATCTTTTTGCGCGCAACCGCGTCGATCGCGGGTTTTGCAAGCGGCGCCATCTTCACGAACCATTGTTTGGAAACGATCGGCTCCACCGTACTCTTGCAACGGTAACAATGCCCGACATTGTGCGCGTGCGGCTCGATCTTGACGAGCGCTCCGCAGGCTTTCAGATCTTCCACGATCTTCTCGCGCGCCGCAAAGCGGTCCATCCCTTCGTATTTGCCCGCTTCCGCGTTCATTGTACCGTCATCGTTCATAACGCGGATGACCGGCAGGTTGTGCCGCAACCCCACCTCAAAGTCGTTTGGATCGTGCGCGGGCGTGATCTTTACCGCACCCGATCCGAATTCCATATCGACGTAATCATCTGCAATGACGGGAATCTCCCTTCCCACCAGCGGCAATACAAGCGTCTTGCCGACCATGTGTTCATAACGCTTGTCCTTGGGATTGACCGCTACCGCCGTATCGCCGAGCATCGTCTCGGGTCGGGTCGTCGCAACGACGATATATTCGTCGCTGTCCTTGACAGGATATTTCAAATGCCAGAAAAACGAAGCGTCCTCACTGTATTCCACTTCCGCATCCGAAAGCGCCGTCTTACAGCCGGGACACCAGTTGATAATGCGATCTCCGCGGTAGATCAGCCCCTTATCGTAGAGGTTGACAAACACCTCCCGCACCGCGCGGGAGCAATTTTCGTCCATTGTAAACGCAAGGCGCGACCAGTCGCAGGATACGCCCATCTTCTTCATCTGCTCGACGATCCTGCCGCCGTACTTTTCTTTCCACGCCCATGCGCGTTTTAAAAAGCCTTCCCTGCCGACGTCCGCTTTGGTCAGCCCTTCCTTTTTCATCTGCTCGACGATCTTGACTTCCGTCGCAATGGATGCATGATCGCACCCGGGAAGGTATAACGCCGAATATCCCTGCATCCTTTTGAAACGGATCAGGGCGTCGATGATCGTATTGTCGAGAGCATGTCCCAAATGAAGCTGTCCCGTGATGTTCGGAGGCGGAATAACGATGGTAAAAGGGATCTTGGACGGATCCGCTTCCGCACGGAAATAATTGTTGTCCGTCCAGTCGGCATACAGCCGCTCCTCAAAATCTTTGGGATTGTACGTCTTCTGCATTTCCATAAACACCTTCCTGCCGCCTTTGCGGGTGCCTCGCTCGCCGCGGCGCTCTCACCCCCATGCCTTCCCTCAGCATCGCCGCGTTCGATCTTACACAATAATTTTGTCGTTAATAGTGAATATTATATAAAATCGCGCGCAAATTGTCAATTAAATTCAGGTTTTGCCGCCCCGTAAAACCAAGATTTTACTTTGCTTTTTTCCTGTCAAAACAAAGCCTCCCTGCATACTATGTATTATTGACAAATACAACCCCAAAGGGAGAAACTTCATGAAAAAAATCATTGCGGCAATTTTCTGTGTCCTCTTCGCCGTCGTACCTTTCGCGGCGTGCGGAACAAGCGAAGACGGACTCACAAAAATCCGCGTCAGCGAAGTGACGCATTCCATTTTCTATGCCCCCATGTATGCAGCCGACGAGCTCGGATACTTCGAAGAAGAAGGCATCGAAATCGAACTTTCCAACGGCGGCGGCGCCGATGCGGTTATGGCGGCTGTTCTTTCCGGAAGCGCGGATATCGGATTCTGCGGTCCCGAAGCAGCTCTCTATGTGCTTATCGGGGGGTCCAATAATGTTCCGAAAGTATTTGGTCAGTTGACCAAACGGGACGGCTCTTTCCTCGTTTCGCGCATCGATGAAGCTGACACCTTCGACTGGAAAACCAGCCTGGAAGGAAAAGACATACTTGCCGGAAGAAAAGGCGGCGTTCCTGCCATGACTTTCGAATACATCCTCAACCAGAATGGCCTGTACGACGGTCAGAACGTTTCCATGAATTATGACGTCAATTTTAATAACATGACGGCGGCTTTTGAAGGCGGAACGTCCGATTACTGCACAATGTTTGAACCCACCGCCTCCGAATATGAAAAAGCAGGCAAAGGCTATATAGTCGCATCCGTCGGCGAAGCGTCGGGCGAAGTGCCCTATACTTGCTATATCGCACGCGAAAATTATATCTCAAACAACGAAGAACTCATTGAAGGATTCTTGCGAGCCATTATGCGCGGCATCGCATACATCAACGGTACAGACAGTGCCGAAGCAGCCAAAGTGCTTTTGCCCTACTTTGACGGGACCTCAGAAGAATCGATCAAAACTTCTCTTGACAGCTATAAGTCGATCGACGCCTGGCAGGAAGACATGACCATGACCGAAGATGCGTTTAATCGCTTGCAAGACATTATAGACAACTCGGGCGAACTGGAAAAACGCGTGAATTTTTCCGACCTCATCGATGTTTCATATTCCTCTAAAATTTACGCCGAACTGAATAAATGACGCAAAATAAACAAAACGTATAAGGCAAATTGCGCCGCGGCGGAAAACCGACGCGGCGCCGAAAACTGAAACGAGGAAACTTTTATGAACGAACGAAACACTGCGCGCCCTATCCTTTCATTCGAGGGCGTGAGTCTGACCTATCATACAAACACGGGAGAAACGCTCGCCGCAAAAGACATGAGCTTTTGCGTATACGAGGGCGAATTCATTGCCGTGATCGGTCCTTCCGGCTGCGGCAAAACAACCGTGCTTTCACTTGCAGCGGGACTTTTAAAACCGTCTGCGGGCAAAATCCGCGTGCGCGGGGAAAAGAAAGGCGCGGAAGTGTTCGGCTATATGCTCCAACGCGATGAACTCTTTCCCTGGCGCACGGTTGAGGCAAACATATTCCTTCCTTTGGAAATCCAGAAAAAAAATACCCCCGAAAACCGTAACCGCGCGCTTTCCCTCGCCGAAAAATACGGGCTCGGCGGCTTTTTAAAACACTACCCCGACCAGCTGTCCGGCGGTATGCGTCAACGCGCCGCACTTATACGCACGCTCGCAATCCAGCCCGAGATCCTCCTGCTCGACGAGCCCTTCTCCGCTCTTGACTACCAAACCCGGCTTTCCGTATGCGACGACGTATATAATATTATCCGCAGCGAAAAAAAGACTGCATTGCTCGTGACCCACGATATTTCCGAAGCAATTTCGGTCGCGGATCGCATTCTCGTCCTCAGCGCAAGACCTGCAAGTGTCGTCGCATCGCATGAACTGGAATTCGGCAATACAGAACCACTGAAACGGCGCGAATCCCCGCGTTTTTCGTCGTGGTTCGAAATACTTTGGAAGGAGTTGAACATATGAAAAAAGCGCTCAATTGCTCTGCCGAACACGCTTTGTACTTAAAAAAAGTGCGCCGCGGTAAAATTGTCGTACAGGCAGCACGATTCGGACTCTTGCTCGCAATACTCGGTATTTGGGAACTGATCGCGGGACTTCAAATCGTAGATCCGTTTATTATCAGCTCCCCTTCGCGCATCGCTATCATGATCGCCGACCTCGCCCGTGACGGCTCGCTTTTTTATCACATCGGCACTACACTCTGGGAAACGCTCGTCGGCTTTGCCATCGCCGTCTCGCTCGGCACTTTTATTGCGCTCGCGCTATGGTGGAGCGAAACCGCACGTAAAGTACTCGAACCGTATATTGTTGTTTTAAACAGTTTGCCCAAAATCGCCCTCGGCCCCGTCATTATCGTTTGGTTTGGTACCGGCTCTTCAGCAATTGTATTTATGACTGTGCTCGTCGGTATCATCGTCGCGATCATGAATATGTTGGGCGGATTCCTTGCAACCGATAAAAATAAGATTTTGCTTCTGCGTTCCATGGGCGCTACAAAACGGCAAATCCTGTTTAAACTTGTCATCCCTTCCGCCCTGCCGCAGTTCATAGGAATGCTGAAAATCTGCGTAGGCATGGCATGGATCGGCTCCATTATGGGTGAATACATCGTATCGAAAGCGGGACTCGGCTACCTGATCGTATATGGCGGCCAAGTTTTCAAGCTCGACCTCGTAATGGCGGCGACAGCCATCCTATGCGTACTCGCTGCCGGAATGTATGCACTCGTTGCTCTTGCCGAAAAAATTCTTGTCAAAACCGACCGCTCCTGATAGCGCGTCGAATGAATAATGCCCCGCGAAGCCGCTGAATGCGGCTTCGCGGGGCAAATTTAATTAAACAATATTTTTGAGCATCTTTTGACAGGAACGCACGCGGCATTTTTTTACCCTAACAACAAAAGTTCGACCATGCGCCGCTTGAAACACGGCAAAAACACAAACCGCGAGAAAAAGAAGCCCCGCCCCGCCTAACAAAGGATAAACATGTGAAACGATTGTGCGAAGGCCCATGCGCGAAAGTCCAAACGCCGCCACACAAACCAAAATACGTCCTATTCGCGGATGGGAAGATGCACGCGCCCGCTCATGCAACGGATAATATGCGGAAAATAGAGTGGTTACGATCCCGAAAGCGGATACAGCAGAAAATAATTTTCCGGCGACTCCGCCGCCGATCGCTCGCAAGAGCGGCACATCCGCAGAAATGCCGGCCGCGGCAAAAATTGTGGCAAGAATCACCGCGATACTTACACCTATCACGGCAGAAGCCCCGATACACGCAAAAGTACCGTTCTTCCCTGCGCGCTTACCGAGGTCACACGCGATGGGTGCGGCAAGGAAGACGTTCATCCCCGCGTATAAGAATACGTCAGTCATGTTCCGAAAGCTGTCTTGCGGGGAATATGCACCTCCGAAATTCAGTTCGCCGCAGGCAAGCCACGCCACAAATAAAAGGATTGCCGGAACAAGACAAGCATTCACCACCCCGATGGCACCGATACCTTTATCGCAGAGAAAATAGACCGCGATCAGCACCGTTATCGACAAAACCGGTAAATATTTCGGGACTGAAAACCCCTCATACATGACTGAATCTAATCCCGCAAGCATACCCGCACAAATGATGAGCGAACACGCGAGAACAAGAGAGCGCACGACAGGCGCCAATCGACCAAACGCCGCTTGCATCAGACCGTCAAATCCGCCGAAACGCCTGCCACAAGCAAATAAGAGGCCAAACCCGAAAAAGAACAGAATTGCAGCGAGATATGCATATGCCACAAATCCGTTTTCCGGAAAAAAGCGGACAAGTTCCGCCCCCGAAACAAATCCGGCCCCCACAACCGTTCCGACAAGTGTACAGAATGTCTTGACAAAACCCGTTTTCTTTTCCATATCGGAATACTATATGCGCGAAAATTCATAGTTTTGCTTTTTCAGCATAAATATCAAAAATTTAATTACTGTTTTTCCGAGTGCGATAGCTGATATTTAATATAATATCTTGAGGATAATCTCCAAACGATTTCCCAAACAGATTAAAACCGCCTACGTGTTTCGCATCTTCTTCCACAGCTATCCGAAAACGCAATACGTCCGTCTGTGTTAACGCGAGATCATCCACACAAAAGTCGGAAACACGCTTTTCATTTAAATATGTCCCGTCATATCGAATATCTATACTCTGCAACAATCCGTATTGCGTAAATGCATCGGAGATTCGAGGAGGATTGAGCCTTCCTCGCCGCTCCCCGAAATCACCTGTTGTTTGAATCACACACAATTTTGTCCCGTTTACCGAAAAAGTTATATCACTTTTATAATCTTGATCATACGGAGCAGCTTCCGAACAGATCTCAAACTGGAATCCGACCGACTGAATTGTGTTTTTATTGATATACTTTAACACATTTTCTCTTGACCCGAAATAATCCAACATAGGAACGGTGTATTCGAGATATCCTTGTTTTAACCAAATCAGCCCTGCCTCAAATCTCTGCGGCGAACAAAAAACTGCAGGAGTATCTGATACAAGCAAAATTCCGTCCGACAGCATGATTCCACACGTAGGTTTCACAGAAAAATCCGTATAACTTCCGATCGGAATATCGATGGAAAACATTTCATTTCGAATTTCTCCTGTTCCCTCTTTCCCCAAATACATCGTAAAAAGATAATTCCCAAGCGTGACGATTTTTTCTTTTCCCCTCTTTTTGGTGTTTGATGAATAAATTAAAAGCCCCGCATCCACTAGCACTTTAATATGAAACGATGCCGTCGATACAGGCATATTTAATTTCCAAGCCACGTCATTTATGCAACGCGGCCCCTCATTGATCAATCGCAAAATGTCTCGTCGCGCCTTTACCGACAGCGCCGAAACAACCTTTTTTAACGCCTCTTCATTCTCATACAAATCGATAGTCTGCAGACGGCAGACAGGTGCATTTATCGGCATTTCCTCACCCCCTTCTTTCTTTTCATTATAAAAAAAACACATATAATTGTCAATCCAATTTATATTGGAATGTAATACAAAATTTTTTGATTTTTTGAGCTTATATTGTTATTCAAGAAAAATAATGTTATACTGTATTTAATAGGAGGATATTTCGATGAAACGAATATTGACTTTGTTTTGTGCTACGATTTTGATAGCGACTTGTTTTATTGCATGGACCGGTTGCGGTAAGAAAACAGAAGACGAAACCGAATATGAACCGCAAAATTATCAGATCACGTTTGAAACCAACGGAGGTTCCCCTCTTTCTCCGATAGAATGGACAGCAGGCACGCCGTTATCCGTTCTAGAAACGACCAAAGACGGATTTATTTTTATCGGTTGGTATTATGACAGCGCTTTGCAAAACGCTTTCGATGCGAGCGACCCGCAAATTACAAAAGACATCACCCTTTATGCAAAGTGGGAAGAAAATGTACATATACCGCAAACTTTTACCGTTTCGTTTGAAACCAACGGAGGAACAGCCCTTCCTTCTACGCAGTGGACGGAAGGAACAGTGCTCACTGTAAATCGAACGGAAAAACCGGGATTTATTTTTGCGGGCTGGTATTACGACTCCGCTTTACAAAGCGCCGTTGACCTTGATAATCCTCAAATAACAGAAAACACCACTTTATATGCAGCATGGAAGGGAAAAGAATACTCTATCCGCCTTTATAAAAATCAAACAGATTTTACCGAATTAACGTATATGTATGAAGAAAAAGTAGACATCGATGCATGGGAGATTCCTGAACCGATCCTATTTGAAGGCGATGAATGTCCTTTCTTATATTGGATGGATGAAACACTGACAAACGTAATTGAAGATGATTTTACAATGCCCGCAAAATCCCTCGCTTTTTACGCTACATACGATTATCCGCAGATTTTTAACTGGTCCTACGATGCGGAAACAGATGCCTATACATCGGGCGGAGCAGGCATACGTCCCATTAAAAATGCACCTCAAGGATATTACGGAGAATACAGCGTCGACTTGACTGTTGTCAATTCAACCACTACGGGGATCGGAATTATTTGGAATGCTACCGTTTCGGAAACCGATAAGCCTTACGACGAAGGTTGTGCATACTGGTATATGCATTTAAATCCGACAAACGGCGGTTTCCAGCTTGCTCTCTCCGATTCAACGCGCACACCTGATTATGATGTAATGAAAACAATTTCTCTTTCTTCCGCTCCCGCCTCCTGGCAAGAAAAATGGAATGCTTACAAGGCAGGAAGCGATCCCCTTTCCTTTAATTTCAAGGCCGTCTTCTCTCCTACACAAATTCAGCTGTATGTCGATAACGATCTGCTCCTTACTTATACAGGCGAGAATTTAAATAAGGTTTTAGGCAACTGTGTCGGAATACGCACCAACACAGCGGGCAATATCGCGCAAAACGCACATTTTACGCCCGATCCTCAATACCGAGAAGTTTACACTCTTCATTTTGACCCCAATTTGGAAGGAGTTTCCCTGCCGTCTGTGCTTTACGCCGCAGGGACGCCCTTCAATCTTCCTTCGCCGAGCATTGGAGGATATAAATTTTTGGGTTGGACGGACGAACAAGGGCAGGATATTGGCGCCGATTTTACCCCTGCGTCAGATATGACCTTTATTGCCAAATGGGTGGAAATAGAACTTATCAATAATTTTAACGTATATGAAGGAACAGACGGAAAAACCATTTACGAATCGACTGCCAAGAACATTTGGACAACCGTCTCGGATATCGAAAGCACCAGATACGGACTTTGGGAAGCTGACCTTTACATTTATGACAGATCCACTTCTCGAATCGGACTTTTAATCAACGCTTATACTCCTGCAGGAAGCGTATACGGAGACAAGGGTGCAAACGGTTATTACCTGCACCACAACGCCAGCGCTAATGCCAATTTTACGCTTGCATCCATTCGCGACGGAGCTTACACGACAGGCGGTGCGGTCGTCAATTATAACTCCGCTTCTTCCGGTGCGCTCGGCGCTTACTATGCGCGTTCCAAAGCATGGCTGGACGGCGAAACAGAATTTGTAAAAGTTCGGCTCGGAATCGAAATTTCTGCCCAATCAATCAAACTCTATATCGACGGAGAATGTATTCTGACGCATACCAACGCAAATTACCTGGGGCTGTTCGATGAAAACCCGCAGTGCGTCGGGGTCGGATTTATCAGCGGCGGAATCGGCAACATTTTCACAAACTTTAATTTAATTCCTGCGGAGGCATAAAAATGAAATCTGTTCTCAAAGCACTTTCATGCGCTTTTGCATTTGTACTTGGCTTCGCGACGTTTCCATTCTTTTCCCGCACGGAAGCAAACGCCTATTCTCTAATCAACGGTGAAAAAAATTATTCAATCGCCGCCGATCGATATATTTACCAAACAGAAAAAGCATTTGATGAAACCATTCGCTCTTTTGAAACTTGGATCCGCTTACCGGCATCACTTGCCGATACTGTACCGGGAGGTGTTATCTTCGGCAATTACTATAATGAACCCATGGGATACCCAGGGTCTGTCAATTTCAGCGTGGGAACACAAGGCAAATTTTTACTTCAATGGAATAACGGCGCTTTTATTCATTTATTCGAATCGACTGATTTGCGAACAGGTGAATGGACTCACGTCGCTTTGACACACAGCAAGGAAGATAACCTTTTACGTTATTATGTCAACGGCGAAGAAAAAGAAAGTATTTCGGCTGAACTCGGAGAAAGTACTTGCGAAATGAATTTTGGCGTCGGAAGCGATTGGAATAATTGGTATGACGATAAAACGCCTTTTATGGGCGAGATTCGACAGATCACACTCTATTCCAAAGAAATTTCCCAAAATACTGTCAGAGAAGATATGCAGAAATCCCACATAACCAAAAACGATCGGCAAAACATGGGACTGATGTCCAACTGGTATTTCGGAACAAAATGGGCAAGTGAAAAAATTATCTATGACGATGCCGAAAATAATAACTGCCTCCGCGCAACGTATGATAAATATGTTCCCGCACAATTTTCCGATGACTTCGATTATTCCTTTGTCGTCATCCCCGATATGCAGGCAATGACCAATAATAAACCCCAGAATTTTTTGCAACAAAGTGAATGGATTGTTGATAATATCGATAAACTGCGCATTCGCTTTGCAATGTATCTCGGAGATATGGTCGAATTGCGCTACTCCTCGCAGCCGACCGAAACAGAAGCACAATGGCGCATCGTACAAAACGCAATCAGCAAATTAGACGGCATTGTCCCCTATTCCGTCATTTTAGGAAATCATGACTACGACGATTGGGCAACAGCAACACGAAACACAACTATGTTTAATAAGTACTTTCCATATGAAAAGTACAGCACTCTTTCCAACTTCGGCGGTGCGTTCCGCGAGGGAGATATGGCGAACACGTACTCCTACTTTCGCTACGGAAGCATTGAATATATTGTTTTTGCGCTCGAATACGGACCGCGCTACAATGTTCTCAACTGGGTTGACCGCATAATTTCAGAAAATCCGAACAGCCGTATTATCATTACTACTCACTGCTATCTTGACCCCGACGGCACGATCATTAACAGCCAAGACCGTTTTAATCCGGAAAAGACGATTACTTACAGTGATTGTAATAATCCTGACAAAATGTGGGAGAAATTAATAAAAAAACACAGCAATATCATGATGGTTTTCAGCGGACATGTCAGTGCGGATAATATTATTATGCGGAAATATATCGGTGATCACGGCAACATTGTTTCTTCCTTTTTGATCGACGCACAAGGCGCAATGCTTACCAGTGCAATGAATACATTGCTTGTCGTACAGGTAAACGAAAAAAACAAGACCATGCACCTGACTTATTACAGTCCGGAATATGACGCTTGTTATAACGAGCAAAATAATTTCTCTTTCTCATTTGCGGACGAAAACAACCCTACGGTCGGCTCAGCAAATCAAAACTAAAATATAGACGAAGGAGCGTATAAACATGAAAAAATTTATTCGGTTTCTGACTCTTATCCTGTCTTTGCTGTTTGTCTTCTGCCTGTCCGCTGCCTGTACCGCACAGGAAGAAAAAACGCAAAAAATCATTGTCTCTTTTCAAACCAACGGAGGGTCAACCATATCTGCCGTTGAATGGAAAGAAGATACTTCTTTGAATATCCCTGACCCTAAAAAGGAAGGTTTTGTGTTTTCAGGATGGTTTTTTGATGCAGACTGCACACAAAAAGCCGATTTAAGCAACTTATACATCACCCGCGATACAACACTATATGCCGCATGGACTCCGCAAGAAACAAAAAAATATAATTATATTACCCTGGAACTTAGTAACGGCAAATCTCCTATAGTTTTACAAACGGAATCGGGTACACCTGCACAAAAACCTGCCGATCCCGTCTACGGAAACAACCGTTTTCTCGGTTGGTATTTCCAAGGGTGCGAATATGACTGGTCCAGTCCCGTAAAAGAAGACTTTACCGTCATTGCGCTTTGGGAAAAGGTTTACACAGATTTAAACATGCGATCCGTAAGCGGAAAAATGAAAGAATCTGGCGGAATACTCATATCACAAACGGCGAATACTCTTTACGTTTGTGAAAACGCAGATTTCGATCGCGGCTCGATCGAAGTCACCTTACAGGCTTCAACTTCTTCCGACAACGGAATCGTCCTTTGCCTTTCTGCTGACAGCGATGCAAGCTGGTATTGGGAACAAGATGTTTCGTACTACTTTTTTTTCGTGAGTCGAGACGGTTATGCTTATCTTGGAAAAGTTGATCATGGAACGTGGTCTGCTCTGAAAGTCCTTCCCCTTAACGATTATAAGTTAAACAACGCATATACATTAAAGGCAGAACTGGACGGAACCGATATTCGCTGTTATGTGGACAATGAGCTGTATATTTTATATTCAGAAATGAATTTTCTAACAGGGCGTGGGATCGGAATTCGTGCAGGCGCTCCCGAAGTAACTTTTTCACAACTGAATATTACCGGAAATGTAAATTAAATTTTGTAAAAATCAAGAAGATCGGCATACATAAAGATTTTTTAATCTTTGTGTATGCCGATCACTTTTGTCCTCTATCTTCCGAAAAAATTTTCGGGATGGATTACATGTTCCGTCAAAATATCTGCCTTTTTCAAACGTTCATCTTTGAGTATTGTCGCCCGCTGCAAAATCGTGTTACCGTATTTTTTGCGCAATGCGTCCACCGTTTTTTCCAGTTTTTCCGCCTTTCCCTCACTCAGAATGTCCGTAAATATATTCATCTGGTCGACCGCACCTGTAAAATCACACACAGATACACCCAGTGCGCGTACGTCACTCGTCCACGGAAAAACCTCACAAAACAAGCGAAAAGCACAGTCGGCTATATCCGTTGCCGACCGCGAAGGCAACGGCATCTTTCCCTGCTTTCCATACCGTAAAAGATCGGCATCTGTGATCTGCACACTCACCGTTTTTGCTTTGCCGAGCGCACTTTCTCGCAAGCGCGCAGAAACTGCGTCTGAAAGCAAGAGCAAAAGCATTTTAACTTCTTCCGAATTGGTTAAATCCCTGTAGTTGGTCAGACTGTTCCCGATGCTTTTTATGTTTTGTTCTTCCCCGCGCTTTACGACGGGCGTTTGATCCTCGCCGTTTGCAAAGGCATGCAGATATTCCCCCCACTTTCCAAGCCAGTCGGAAAGCAGCGCCGCAGGCGTTTGCGCAAGCTGTCCTATCTTGTGTATCCCGCGCAGTTTGAGTTTGCGCGCCGTAGCCGGTCCCACATACAAAAGCTCTTCCACCGGCAATGCCCACGCAACGCTGCGATAATTTTCGGGCGTTATTTGTGTCACGGCATCCGGCTTTTTCATGTCCGAAGCAAGTTTTGCAAAAATTTTATTCCAGCTTACGCCCACACTTACGGTTACGCCGATCTCCCTTTTGACCGCCTCACGAATCTCCTCCGCGATTTGCAATGCTCCGCCAAACATATTTTCACTGTCGCTTACATCCAACCAACACTCGTCAATCCCGAACGCTTCAACGCGGTCGGTATACCGCTCGTATATTGCACGAACTGTCTTAGAAACGCGCAGATATGCCGAAAAATCCGCAGGAATTTCTATGATCTGCGGACATTTTTTCTTTGCCTGCCAAAACACGTCGCCTGTTTTAACGCCCGCTTCCTTCGCAATCAAATTTTTAGCAAGTACGATCCCGTGTCTGTCTTCATGACTTCCGCACACCGCGACAGGTTTGCCCTGCAACTCGGGGTGACGCAACATCTCCACCGAAGCATAAAAATTATTCAAATCGCTGTGCAAGATCACCCTTACTGCCCTTCCCGCTCTACAAACCACCTCGCACCTTCCTCTTCAAAATATAAAAATCGCTCCTTCCCTCCGATCAAGCAGGTAAACCGGATAGGCAAAACCGAAGCCACGCGCGCAGGAGCCCGTTCGATAAACTTCACGCGATCAATTTCATATTTTCGCCCATCTTCCCAAACGAGCATTATCGGGCGCATCCCCCCTTCACGCGCAAAGCGCACGATCATTTCGACGTAAACTTTTTCGTATGCCATACAATTTATTGTGCGAAAAGCAATCTTTTTTATCCGATGCGCCATACTATTTAGAGACGCGCAATGAGCGGAAACGAAAACGGAGCGGTTTTTTTGCTTGCGTTTGCGATCATTTACGCGGTATACTGTAAAAAAGGAGAAATTTATGATCGACACACGAAAAGTTGCCGTCATCGGTTGCGGCTTTGTAGGCTCTGCTTGTGCGTTTACTCTCATGCAACACGGATTATTTTCCGAAATGGTACTCATCGATCTGGACAAAGCTCGCGCGGAAGGCGAAGCAATGGACATCAGCCATGGGCTGCTCTTCGCAAAGCCCATGAATATTTATGCGGGAACATACGCCGACGCCGCCGATGCTGACATTGCGATCGTGACCGCCGGAGCAAACCAAAAACCGGGCGAAACGCGGCTTGACCTCGTCCGAAAAAACAGTAAAATCCTTATTTCGATCCTGGAAGAACTGAAAAAATGCAACTTTGGCGGGATATTGCTTGTTGTTTCCAATCCGGTGGACATTCTCACGCGCGTAGCACAAAAATACTCCGGTCTGCCCGAAGGGCGGGTGTTCGGTTCGGGAACGGTACTCGACACGGCACGCCTGAAATATCTGCTTGGCGAACACCTTTCTGTTGACAGCCGCGGCGTGCACGCCTTCATCATCGGCGAACACGGCGACAGCGAGATCGCCGTCTGGAGCAGCGCCAATGTATCGGGTGTACCCATGCATCAGTTTTGTGAAATGCGCGGATTTTATGACCATGACAACGCAATGCGCGAGATCGGTGAAAATGTGAAAAACAGTGCCTATGCAATCATCGAACGCAAAGGTGCCACCTATTACGGTATTGCGATGGCTGTGCAACGCATCTGCGAAGCCGTGGTGCGGGATGAAAAATCCATTCTTCCCGTTTCCGCCGCTTTGCACGGCGAATTCGGCATCGACGATGCAACTCTGAGCGTGCCCTCCGTTCTCGGCGCAAACGGAGTTGAAAAAGTTGTCCCCATCTCTTTGAGTGAAACCGAACTGACAAGGCTGCGCTATTCCGCGGATATGCTCAAAGGAATCTTTGCGGAACTGTAACTATCTGCGCTTACTATGAAAAAGACGCACCGCAGCGCATTTTGCGCTGCGGTGCGTCTTTTATAAGTTTAAGCATCCGCATATTTCGCCGCAACAATTTTATTGTTGCGAGCAATCATTCCGATATATCCGTCGATCGTTCTCATATAATTATCGCACTCGGCAGGCTTTGAGGAATATGACTTATATTTTTCAGCGTATCCCTTGATCAACCCCACGATGTTCGTCAGAGAACGGAACAATTCAAACAATGTAAATTTATAAAATTTACGATCGGGAATCGCAACGACCCACGCCGAAGGATGCAGAATTTTGCTCGCGCTTGCATACGCTGCATGCCGTTCGCTCTGCCCTGCCACTTTCTGTAATCCGTCTTTAAAATTCAGCCGGTACTCTTTGCCGAACCCTTCGCGGAATCCATCAACATACACCAGCCAACCATAGTTGATGAACGCATTACGTTCCTTCACGGCAAACGTTTTGCACTCCTCAGAAAGACGGCGCTGTAACTCCTCGGCATTCGGCTTGGTTTCCAGATCAAAATATTCCATATGTTGAATATAACGGAAAAACAGATCATCGCCCTTTGTACTTAGAACAATGAGCACACATTCCAGCTCATGCAAATGCCGCCAAAGAATCACCGCGTCACAACTGTTTCCCGCTGCAAGCAGGTTAATTACGCTCTTTATCGTTACCAACGCCTTCTTAAAAAGATTATTGATCCCGTTCATGCGCCGATCCTGCCCCGAAAAGCTTCCTAAGACAAAAAGCGAATAGCTGCATGCCATATTGTAAGCCGCAATTTCAGGCGAATACGCCGAAGTATTGGAATACTTTTCAACATTCAGGTGTTCATTGATAACGATATAGACCGCCACATCGCGAACAAGCATTGCCTTGTATTTTTCTTCATTTTCGATGCGCGCCACAAGTGCCGGAGGGAGATGCGAAGTATGAAACAGATGGTAATAAAAAACATATCCTGCAATTTCATCTACACGAGCACCGTCCAACACGCGCAAACGTATTTTTCGGCGTTGTAATTCTTCAATATACTGCTCTTTCACGCGATAATACATTTCTTTCAGAAAAGCGGCATTCGGCGTTTTCCCCGTTACACGCATCAGCCGCGAAAGCTGCGCCTCAAAGACGCGCTCTTCCATCTGATCGATTATGTTCGGCATTTCCCCTCCTTTGCGGACAGCCACCAAAAATTAAATTTCTCTGTCCGCACCCTCAATGCTTATACGGCGGGCGCATCCGCAGTAAGCGCGGATGCGCCCGCCGCTCAAATCCATTCTATTCCAAAATATCGGTCGTGATCATATCAACGCCCCATTCGATCAACTTCTCGGCGGCGACAGGATCATCACACGTCCAGCAATTGAGTTCAATATCGTTTGCGTGCAGCTTATTCACCCACTCCCTCGTCAGTGAAGTATAAGCGATATCAACGCCAAACCTGTCTCGCTTTAAGCGATCAATCATTTCATCCGTGATTTCACAGGTGAGAAATTGCATCGCCTGCCCGGGAAGCTTTTCACGCATCATAAGCAAATTATCATAACAAAACGATATAAACACGATGCGAGAAAGTTCATATTCAGACGCACAGATATCTGCGATCCTAAAAAGATCTTCCCTCTGCATAGAATTTTTCAATTCAATGATAGCCGTCTTTTGATAGCGCTTTACTATGCGCAAATATTCCTGCAACAAAAGAGGCTTCTGCATATCGGTGTATCCGCCGTCTGTGCCGCGTTCCAAAAGCAAAAGATTGCGTATATCCGAAAAATCACTTGTTTCCATACAAAGATTTTTCTGCGCAATACGACCGCTCGTATCATCGTGAAAAACGACGTATTTTCCGTCCCTCGTCACATGCACGTCTGTCTCAATACCGAAATAACTACGGTTTCCCGCCGCCACAAACGCCGCAAGCGTGTTTTCCAATTCAATCCCGCTCAGACCGCGATGCGCGATCAACTTTGCCTCGCCCTTTTTCCGCAAACGAACCGTATTCATTTTTTATCTCTCTACATGAGCGTTATATTGTTTTTCTTGCAATATTCTTCCGTCTTTTTATCCCAGAGCGAGACCTGCACTTCGCCGATATGCATCTTATTCAACAAAAACATGCACAGACGGGATTGCCCGATCCCGCCGCCCATCGTGAGCGGAAGTTCCCCCGCCACAAGCGCTTTATGGAAAGGATATTGCAACCGATCGGCACAATTTTCGGCATTCAGCTGCGAAACAAGGCTCTCCGCATCCACTCGTATTCCCATCGACGAAATCTCAAATGCACAATCCAACACCGGGTAATACAACATAATATCCCCGTTGAGCGACCAATCGTCATAATCGGGCGCCCTGCCGTCGTGCTTGTTGCCAGACCTCAATCGGCCTCCGATCTGCATCACAAATGTCGAACCGTGTTCGCGAACATACCGCGTTTCGCGTTCCTTCGGTGTAAGATCAGGATATCGATCTTCCAGCTCCTGCGATGTAACAAAAGAAATTTCATCGGTCAAATAGTTATCCAGCACAGGATATTCTTTGCAAATATGCTCAGCCGTCGCTTTCAATGCCGCATAAATCTTGTTGACCGTCGCTTTCAAAAACGCTTCATTCCTATCCTGACGGCGAATTACAGCTTCCCAGTCCCATTGATCGACATAAATTGAATGCAAATTGTCTAAATCCTCATCCCTACGAATTGCATTCATGTCCGTATATAATCCGAACGGTGCGCCGAAACGATATTTCGCAAGCGCAAAACGCTTCCACTTCGCAAGCGAATGCACGACCTCGGCAATTTCGCCCGTAGCTTTCACATCGAAGGAAACCGGACGCTCCACGCCGTTAAGATTGTCATTGAGCCCGCTGTTTTGCGCAACAAACAACGGCGCACTGATCCGTGAAAGATTCAACGCCGCAGAGAGTTCCCTCTCAAACACCGTCTTGATCTCTTTCAGAGCCCGCTCGGTCTCAATCAGATTGATCTTACTGACATACATTTTTCTTTCCTCTCTACATTCGCTTTTGCGAAATCAAAAATATTTATTCTCATCAAATGCGGAAAACTCTTGCACAAACACATCCGACTCCCGCATCATCCCTTCAACGACTTCCTTTGACTGCCCGTCATAAACAGCCGCCGTAAACATTCCTGCCGCCTTCGCCGCTCGAAGTGCAAGCAAATTATCATCAAAAACCGCACAATCACAGGGAGCAACACCCAACTTTTGCGCACTCAAATAATAAATATCCGGAAAGCTCTTGTTTTTTCCGACTTCATCCACCGTCGTAAACGCGTCAAATAACAATTCGACACCGCCCGCTCGCAACACCGGCAGATAAAATTCAGAAGCAGAAGCTGTCGCAAGACAAAGTTTGTATCCAGCTTCTTTCAATCGACGTATTAAACCAATCGTACCCGGCTTAAAATACCGTATGCCATCCTTCGCCCCGTACTTTGATAACGATAACGAACGCCATTCTTCAATGATCGCTTCCGCCGATTCACCCTGCAAATAATTCGCTACCGTATACACCGCGCATTCCCGAAACCCCAGATGCGCTATAGCCTCCTGATACCCGGCAGGAACTTCCATCCCGCGCCGCGAAAAAAATTCCTGATCCACTTCTCGCCAAATCTCCAAACTGTCGATCAGCGTTCCGTCCAGATCAAAAATCACCGCGCGTATCTTTCTTTCGTTTACCATGAAAATTATTATAACACGAACATAAAAAAATAGCAACTTCTCCATTGGCCTTTCCCATCCTTTGACTGCAATGGCTTAAAAAAATTTTTACAATCGCGCCTATAAATGTATTTTTTTTAACTTTCTGCTTACAACATTTTTAGGCAAAGTTTTTTATATAGCCGTTCGTCCTCTAATATATAATTATCGACATAATTCGTAAACTTTCGATCTTACCTGCGCCGCGAAGCCAAGATAAAACGCCCTGCTTCAATAGACAGCGCTTGCTTTTTACAGCACAATATGCTACAATATTTGCGGAGATTTGTGTAATGAAACTGGGATTTCGCAAAAAGAAAACGAAAACCGCTTCTGAAGCGGAAAACTTCATAAAAAGCGTTCCTCTTACTGTGTTTTCTGAAGGCGATTTTGATCGGAATGCATTGATTTCCGCCCTGCCCGTCGGCTCGGAAATCCTTTCTCTGCACAACGAGCCTTTTACAACTGAAAAGGACGCCGCATCCGAAAAAGGCAATGCACCAAACGGAAAATACATCGTATTCGTACATTCAGACATTACCGGGGATGCCGCAGAATTCTTTTCGGCAATCGCCGAGAGAGATGAAGATCTTATTCTTTTTAAAAACCAGGCAGGCGTTGTACGCGGATGCGAAATCAATGATATTTCCGCCCATATTTTGAACAGGGAAAAACATTACCGACTTTCCGATTACGGTTGTGCGGTATCCGCACAATTATATCGTCGAATTTCGCCTTATACCATCTCATTGCCCGATGAAGATTTTTTGCTTGCCGCTTTTCTGATTGCAAAGAGCACTGTTTTTCTCGCCTATGAACCTTTTATCAAAACAAGGGAAGTTTCTTCACCGTCACTACAAGAAATTCGTGCACTTGTGCGCTTTTTTGCAGAAATTAAACCGCAATTGGATCCACCGCGCTATCGATACCTGTTCAATATCGTATGCGAGCATGCCATTGCCGTATATGCTGCTCTTACAAAAGAAAATGACAAGGAACAACTACGGGAACTGGACGAATTTTTAAAGCGAGAGAACATGGCTTTGCGGGTTGCGGCAGACGAACGCGCCCCGCTCAACTTTATCCGCTCGCTCCGTAAACGAGATTTTTCACCTTCCCTTCCTATACGTGCGGCGGCAGCCGTTACACTTTTCAATTGGAAATAAGTTCATTGACCATTAAGTTATATATTTTTTAAACGACGCATCTGAAACGTTCAGATGCGTCGTTCATATTTTTTATAAATGCTCATGCCAGTTTTTTGCAAATTTACGTAAAAAATGTCACGGGAAATAATCCCGTGACATTTTTATAACAGTCGAATAACAGATACGCAATTATTCCGGCATAACGATTGTACAATTCGTAATATTCACTGTTGCCGGCGGTTCCAATCCATACCACAAACTGCCTACATACCTGTTCGGCTCTAAAATATCGTCCTTGTCTACACCTACACCGCTATACATCTCGCCGTTGAACGTACAATTTTCCAACGTAGGACAATTTTTACCTCCGTTGTCATGATATGTACCGGCAAACGCGCCACAGTAAATACGTCCGGTTCCGGCATCAGGCGCTCCTGTTTGCCAAACAACAACATTTTCCAGCGTGCAACCACTGATCGTATTGCCGTAATGCAAAATACCGCTCACGCCACCGACCCCGTTATCATTTCCTTGCACCAACAAATTTTTGATCGTGCAATCTGTGATCTTTTGATTTCCTTCACCCATATAGCCGACAATACCGCCGACGTATCCGGCACTGTCTCCGGTGCCGTCGTTGTAGATGCCAAGCTTAACATATGAAGTTTCGGGCGAATCACCGATGACGGAACAGCCGCTGATCTGCGAATACCCCTTTCCTAAAATTCCGCCGACATACCACCAGCCGTACACTTTTACGCTGCCGGTAACATGCACATTGGTGATCGCTGCTTCCGCACCTCCGCTTCCGCCAAGCACCGCCGCAACATTCAGGCTTCCTTTAACATCAACATTCATCAGCGTAAAGTTTTGCAACTTAGCCGATCCCGTACAAGAACCAAACAGCCCCTTATAGCAATTTGAAGAATAATTAATCAACCCTCCGCTAATCTTCAAATTGTAGATCGTATAATCGTTGCCGTCAAACGTGCCTTCAAATTTAAATCCGGTTGCGTTCCTTCCGATCGGCGTCCACTCGACATTGTTGAGATTGATATTTGCGCCCATCTCAACCGTTTTATTTTTGAAAGTGGTGCCCGCATTCACAAGGCTCGCAAGCCCCGCGAGATCGGCGCCGTCCGTAAGCGTAAACTGAGCGTCAGTATCGTTGTACCAGGAAGTATCGATGCTGCCGTCCCATGCGGGATACTGATCTCACTCGGCAACAACGTTATAGTAATACCCTGTATAAGTTTTCGGATTGGATTTATTATATACGATTGTTGCACTTTCTTCCGTTTCTTGCAAAACGCAACCACCTTTTTTCAGTGCAGCGTTGAACCTTGACATGTTCTGTGCAATATTCGTTTTTCCCTTAAAGAATGTTCCTCCGGTAATACATTCAATATTTCCGTTATACATCACTGAATAATCAGGATCCCACGCCGTGGTATTGACTCCATCGTAATAAGTACCATGGAAAGTTCCGCCTGAAATCTTTTTGATCGTACCATAGTTTGCAATCGCCGCTTTTGAACCCTGAAAATCACCGGCAGAGATCTCCTCTACCGTTGCATCCGATGAAATATATATCGGGAAGCTCGCCTGATTCGATACATTTGCCCTATATATGCCGCCCGTTACATTTTTCAGCACAGACTGATCTCTTAACCAAACGCCCCAATTATTTGCATTCATTACAATATTAAGTTCTTCGATCACAGACGATCCCGTTGCATAAATTGTATAGGAACCACTGTTTACTGTACCGTTAACCAACGAGAACCTCGCCCCATCTTCAACATAAAAAGCAGTTCCCAAAGAAGTAATTGTATTTCCTTCCAAATTGACACTTACATCGCTACCACTCAAAATATTTGCCCTTTCAGTAAGAGTAATATCGGAAGCGACACTGATTTCGCCGCCTGCAGCAAGTTTCGTAAGGAAGCTTTCTAACGTCACGGCACCTTCCGTAAGCGTAGCAGAATCATCTACCTGCGTATCCTCGATCGTTCCGTTGTTATCCAATGCCGTTTCGCCCGTACCCGATACGTTTAATGCCGGTACTGTAGCATCTGCATCGACTATAATGATCGCTTTCCCATCATCAGCAGGATTGGTTTGAATCCTCTGTACATTCGATTCAGATTTAATTTCAATTTTTGCTTCCTGCGTATTTCCCGGCTCAACCGACATGCTCGCAATAGCCGCGCCCGCTTCCAAAACCGCACGACCTTCCTTAATCAGCGCCGACCCGATTTCACCATACACGTGTAAGGAATTCTCCGCAATTGCTTCACAAATCAACAAATCTGCGTCATTATAAAGATTTACTGTGCCGTTCGGAGCATGTACTGTGATCGTACCGATTTTATAACCACGGACGTTGATCGTTCTTTCATCGTCAAATGAAATCGTTGCCGCGGCCCATTCACCGCCGCCAAGCACTACCGTGTCACCACTCACCATTTTGCCAAGCGTTTCGTTCAGTTCTTCCTGCGATTCCACAATGTATACTCGGCTTACCGCTTCGTCATCCGTAACCGCTGCATTGCCCTGTACAGCCTCAAACGTAAGCGTGATCTTGCAGGCCTGATCCTGTACGTCCGCTTTTACGTATTCGGGAAGCTCCACCGACAGATATACCGTCGTGTCTTTCATTGCCGTCCCGTCCTGCCATGCCGTCACCAAGCTGCTGTAATACGAATAATCCGCGCCGTTTTCGCTCAGACCGATCAACAACTGATCCGCAAGCGCGCTCTCCTGTTCCGTACCCAGTTTCATTCGGTACTTGAAAGCAATATCGGAACTGTTCGTCACGGCGATCTGCACTACGATCTTATCCATCGGCGATATGCGGTCCAACACTACACTATTCCCTTCCACCTTCGCCGTACCGCCGTTCTCAAAAGTGCCTTTTGTCATTTCGACACCCTTTGAATATGTACTATAATCCGATATAGTCGCTTTTACTTCCACATTCCCGCTCGTCACTGAAATGTCAACTTCCTGTTTGCTCGCAAACAACGCCAAAGTTGCACCAACCAACAAACTCAGGCAGCAAACCACCGTCAACAACGAAAGTACCAAAGACTTCCTTTTCATGCCATACCTTCTCCTTTCTTATTCTCTGCCGACCTTTATTAATCAGCTAAATATAATATAACATTTTTTAGTCAATTTGTCAATATATATTTCATGTTTTCCTTATATTTTATAGAATTATTACATCATTTTTTATCAGTCTTGAGCAAGTGAAAATTCAAACAACAGTTTCGGGTTTCCCTTTACCACTTCCAAACACCAAGCATCCTCTGTTCCCGGTGCCGAAACCGGTACATCCAGTCTTTGATCTTCACGCAATTCCAATCCAAAGTTATAATACAGCGTAAATAAAATCGTTTCTTCATATGGATCGCGAGCATCAAATTTTACAAACAAACCGCGCGTAATCGCATTTTTATCAAAATTTTCGGGAAAGTTATATACTCCTATAGCCCCCAGCGTATCTTCCCTGCCGAGAATGACAACTTCAAAATCACCCGCGAGGTCGCCTGCATTTCGTTTTGCTTGCGCGAGCATTGCTTCCGAATAATCTTTCTTCAAAACCTCAAGCGAGCATCCAAACTTCTCGCCGCAATCCTTGCATGCATACTTCTCGATCAAATGCGAAGTTGTCGCAGGCTCGACATGCGAACAGCCTTCCTGCAAACACGCGCGATCGTGACAGGAAAATTCGTCCGCATATGTATGTGGAGCAAGCGCTCCGTAATGTTCTCCGCAAAGCACACAGACAGCCCGCTCGACACAAGTCGCTTCACCGCCAAAATGAGCACATTCTGTTTTTTCTTCTTCGCAGGCAACCATTCCTCCGAGCGCAAACAATAACAAAGCAAACACAAACGTGATTTTTCTTTTCATATACTTTCTCCCGGTACATTCCTTACATATTTAATCCATATTAAGCAAAAGCTCCCCCGCAATTACACGAGAGAGCTTTTTCACGATTACTTATTCAATTTCTCGATCATTTCAACGATATCTTTTACCGTCTTAACATTCACGATGTCTTCTTCGGGAATAGATATCCCATAGTCGTCTTCCAATGTGATCAGAAGTTCCACAACGTCGAGGGAATCTGCCCCCAAATCTTTTACGACATCACTTTCCAAAGCAATCTTATCGGGTGAAAGATTCAACTGCTTGGCAAGCAGGTCGCGCACCTTTTCAAACATATTCAAATCCTCCTGCGTTTGTGAATATTTTACTAAAATTGTGTACGTTTGTCAATATTTTACTGCGCTTTCGCCGCAGGAATTTTCGCGGGTGCCTTCATCGTCAACGCGATGCGATTTTTCTTGACATCTACTTCCTTGACCCACACCGTCACGACCTGTCCTACTTCCAGCACCTCGGAAGGATGATGGAATTTGCCTTTCATCTCCGAGCGATGAACAAGTCCGTCCTGATGCACGCCGATATCGATAAATGCGCCGAAATCTACCACGTTGCGCACCGTTCCGACCAACTCCATGCCCGCCGCAAGATCGTTAATATCCATGATATCCCTGCGCAACATGGGCTTGGGAAGAGCGTCACGGATATCTCTTCCGGGTTTCACGATTTCCGTCACCACGTCTTTGAGCGTAGGAACGTCCATTCCCGCATCCGCCGCCGCTTTCTCTTCGCCATATTCCTTTACTTTCTGCGGAAGCTCAGAAATTTTCCCTTCCCTCACATCTTCCGCCGTATAGCCGAACAATTTCAAAAGTTTTTCCGCCGCGGCATAGCTTTCGGGGTGCACTGCCGTATTGTCGAGAATGTTCTCCCCGTCCTGGATGCGCAAGAATCCAGCGCACTGCGTGAACGCCTTTTCACCCAATTTCGGAACTTTTAAAATGTCTTTACGCGATGCAAATTTTCCGTTCGCTTCGCGGTATGTTACAATATTTTTCGCGATGCCTGCATTCAGCCCCGCAACGTATTTCAAAAGCGAAACGCTCGCCGTGTTCAGATCCACCCCGACGCTGTTTACGCAATCTTCCAAAACACCCGAAAGCACGCTGTCCAGCCGCTTTTTATCCATGTCGTGCTGATACTGCCCCACGCCGATAGACTTCGGATCGATCTTGATCAGCTCGGACAAAGGATCCTGCAACCGACGCGCAATCGACACCGCACTGCGCTCCGCCACGTCGAAATCAGGAAATTCTTCCGCTCCGAGCGGGCTTGCCGAGTATACCGATGCCCCCGCCTCCGAAACAACCATGTAAGAAACTTCCCTGCCTGTCTCTTCCTGAATTTCCTTGATCAATTCGGCAACGAAGATTTCACTCTCTTTAGACGCCGTGCCGTTGCCGATCGAAATGATATCCACGTTGTATTTTGCAATCAGCTCTTTGAGTTTTGCTTTTGCCGCATCAATATTCTGCTTAGGACCCGGCGTGGGATATACGACCGTCTTATCCAACACTTTGCCCGTTCCGTCGACAACCGCGATCTTGCAACCCGTGCGATACGCAGGGTCCAACCCCAGCGTGATCTTGTCCTTGATCGGAGGCTGCATCAAAAGCGGTTTGAGGTTAACTTCAAACATTTTGATCGCCTGCTCGCTCGCACTTTCGGTAAGAGCAGCGCGCACTTCGCGCTCAATGGACGGGAAAATCAGCCTTTCATACCCGTCGCAAACCGCCTCTTCCACCAACTGCGTAGGATATCCCGCATTTTTAAGATACCCCGCACCGGCGATACGTTTTGCAATATCGTCGTTCACTACAAGCTTGACTTTGAGGAAATCCTCCTTCTCCCCACGGTTGATCGCAAGCACGCGGTGACTCTTGATCTCCGCAACGCTTTCAGAATAATCCGCGTACATCTCATATGTGGAGGCGCCCTCCTTCTCCGCATTTACAAGGCGTGTCTGGATCTCTCCGTTCTTCATAAACAAATTGCGCAGCTTTTTGCGTACGTTCGCATCGTCCGATACGATCTCGGCAATAATATCTTTCGCGCCCGCAATTGCTTCATCCGCGCTGTTGACACCCTTCTCCGCATCGATGTATTTTTCCGCTTCCGCGCGCACATCCGAATCTTTCTCCTGCGCAAGGATATAATCCGCAAGCGGCTGCAACCCCTTCTCGATCGCGACGCTCGCGCGCGTCTTTTTCTTTTGTTTGTACGGGCGGTAGATATCTTCCACTTCGGTCAGCGTCGTCGCTGCGTCCAAAGCCTTTTGTATCTCCTCCGTCATCTTGCCCTGCTCTGTAATAGACTTCGCAACCTCTTCCTTTCTCTTTTCCAGATTGCGAAGATACAAAAGCCTGTCATTGAATTCGCGCAGTACCTGATCGTCACAACTGCCGGTCATTTCTTTGCGGTAACGCGCGATGAACGGGATCGTATTCCCCTCATCGATCAAATTGATGATGTTCTGTGCCCTGTCTTCACGGATGGAAGGAAATTCTTCCGTCAACTTTTTTAAAATGTCCATAATTACTCCGAGTTCCAACATGTTGCTCCCTAATTCGTCGGAAGCATTTTCAATATTGTATCATACTTTTCGGACTTTTTCATCCGTTTTTCAAAGATTTTAAAGAATTTTTTTGTTCATCTGTTAAACGGTAACTTTCTCGCGCTTTCTGAATCGCTTTATTCTTTGTTTTACTGTCCAACATTCCCTCTTTTAAATAGCGCACACCCGCATCATAAAAACGTACGAGCACCTCAGCCAAAAGCCATGCTGCGCCCATATGACTATAATAGTATTGCGTATCTGCCTCGTCCAAAACCCCGAAAATTATAGGAAGATACTCCTCATCCATGTAACAGGATAACAGAACGATCAGCGCAAACCGCTGAGAGAATTCCGTCTTATCCGCGGCATACTTTTTAAGTTCAGGCAAAAACTCTTTGCGATGTTTTTTGAGTACTTTCAAAGTTGACACGAACAAATCACACACCGCCCAGCCGTCGATCACGGGGACGCACCGAGCGATGTTTTTAACAAGCATTGCATAGGGCTGTTTCGAATAACCGACGCACAGGCATTTCAGCAAACGAATCTCAAACACATCGTCCGGAAAAGAAAAGAGCGCTTCGAAATCAAACTCCGCTTCCTGCACAAATTTTTTAGCATACTCCCGAAGATACGGCGTTCGCACTCCGATGCTTGAACCCGATGAAATATTCACGATGCGCTCATTAAATATTCTGAATTTTTCATCTTTCATTTCGCGAAGATCTTGTAAAATTTGCGCATAACTTTTCATCTCTTTCTCCTTTGTAAATATGTAATTTCGAAATAAATTGAAAAAGCGCAGTGAGGAAGCTTCGACCTCGCGCGCGATTAAAAAACTTATTATTTATATATGGAATATACGATTGAGCGCCGCGCGCCAGACCTCCTCATCATAGCGAGGATTGGCAGGGCTCGTCGAAGGCAAGCGGTAATACGGCAATCCGATTGCAGCGTATTTCCCACAAAAAATCTTAAACGCAGTTCCGCCGTTTAGAAAAATACATTCAATGGGCGCAATCGAAAGAAGAGATCGAACATCTGCAATTTCATAGCTTTTGATCGACGCGTCCGAAGAGCCTTCGATCTCGCACTCTGTAACGATGTCCCAAAGCGCAATTTGCCTGCGGAAAAGAAATTCCTTCTTTTCCGCAGTACTTTCCTTTACCTCTTCTCCAAAATAGCGGAATAACATTTTCCAGAAACGGTTCTGCCTGTTGCCATAATAAAAATCGATTTGTCTGCTTTTCACAGACGGAAAGCTGCCCAAGATCAACAGGCGGCTGGACGCGTTGTAAACAGGCAAAAAACCGCGTATTCTGTCAGACATAATACTATGAAAACCTCATCTTTGGCATTGTTTTATACCTATTCAATATAAAAATTTTAAAATTTAACGAATCGAAAGAGAATGCTTTATCTTGCCGACGGCAGAGGCAGCCATGTACTTTTCATCAAAATTAAGCTCGATTGCGTTCGCACAATCCTCCATCGTCATCGCATCAATGTCTTTCACTCGCCCGGTAAGATCGAGTACTTTGTCATTGTACAGCATATATTTTCCGTACGCGATCATCTGCGACGCCGTGTTTTCCTGTGCAAGGATCAAGGATGCTTTCAACTGCTGCTTACCGCGCAAAAACTCATCTTCGGTAAGCTTTTCTCTGCGGAAGCGGTCAATGGTTTTGAGAATTGCATCCTGCGCTTTTTCAACATTGGAAGGATTTACACCTGCATATACAGAAAGAGTCCCTCCCTCTGTAAATGAAGAGATATACGAATATACGGTATATGCAAGCCCCATTTGTTCACGCACTTTCTGAAACAGTCTCGAGCTCATCCCTCCCCCTAAAACGGTGCACGCTACCTGCGCCGCATCCATGAGTTTATCCTCTCTGCGAAGCGATGGATAAGCAAACGCAATATGCACTTGCTCAATATCTTTAAATTTGTAAAGACTCTGACCGCATAGCGTAATTTCTTTTTTTCGATCATTAAATTTCCGCTTTTGCAGGGCACTTTCAAAGTACTTTAAAACAAGTTCTTCGGCAAATTTTATATCGATATTTCCCGCAAAAGATACGACTAAATTTTCAGGATCGTAACGTTCGGCAATATAATCAAAAAGATCTTGCCTTGTAAAATTTTTTACATTTTTTGCAGGCCCCAAAATAGGACGGCCGTAGCCACTTTCTCCGAAATAGGCTTCCGCCAAAATATCTAAACACAGGTCGTCAGGCGTATCCTCAGTCATCGCGATCTCTTCGAGAACAACCCCTTTTTCGCGCTCCATTTCCTCTTCCGGAAAGACCGAATGCAATACGAAATCAGAAAGAACTTCAAACGCCTCCCCTGCATGATCGGATGTCGCTTTCGCGTAATAACAGGTAATGTCTTTGGAAGTGAATGCGTTTACCTGCGCTCCAATTCTATCCATCGCATCCGAAATTTCAAACGCATTGCGTTTGTCTGTCCCCTTGAACATCATGTGTTCGATAAAATGTGAGATTCCGTTTTCTTCCTGCGTTTCATAGCATGAGCCTGTCCCGACAAGTACACCCATGCTCACCGACAAAAGCCCGTCGATGCGTTTTACTACGAGCCGAAGCCCGCTCGGAAATGTTTTATTGTATGTCATTGCGTCCTCCGTATGTATTTAAAGTATTTTATATCTTGCTAATCGAACCTAAAAAGATTCCATAGAATTTAAGCTTTTTCAACCCCCGAAATATTGACCGAAACCGGTACCTCTTCCAATCCCTTCTGCGAATAATCGAGAAGAATCGATGCAAGTGCCTGCGCTGTTTCCGCCGTCGGATGCATCAAAATCAAATCCCCTCCCGAAACATCTTTTGTTGCGCGGCTGATAATCAGCGAACGATCATGATCCCGCCAGTCGATCGTATCTTTGGACCAAAGGATAGTCTTATATCCGAGCGCATCCGCAGCATTGACCGTATCCTCCGAATATGCCCCCGAAGGCGGAGCAAAAAGCGTCGGCTGTACCCCTGTCAGGGTATATACCAACTCTCCGCAAACACGGATTTCCTCGGCATTTTTTTCATACGAAAGCGTATCTTGATCCTTATGAAAATATCCGTGATTGCCAAGCTCATGCCCGCGCTTTACGATCTCGCGCAACATCTCGGCGTTGTCGTCTGCCCAGCTCCCGCCGATAAAAAAGGTCGCCTTTACCCCATACTCATCCAGCGTATCCAAAATCTCCGGAATATATTCCGTGCCCCAATACACGTTGAACATCAGCGAAACATAGTTGCTTTCGCGGTTTCCTTCATAATATACGCGATCGGATAGTTTTCCCGCCGTCGAAACACCGAGCGGAAAAAAGCATATTGCCCCGACAATGAGCAACAGGACTGCAATAAATACATTAGTGGCTACCGTTAGCCGAATGTTCCGTTTCAATTAGTTTACCTCGTTTGCGAAATAGTTTGCAAAAAAACAAAAGTTTTCCTTTTACTTATATTCGCAAAACGAGAAGTTTATGATGGCGTTTTATTTGAGTTTTACGATCGTCACACCAGCTTCACCCTCACCGTAGACGCCCTGACGGAATTCAGCGACATTTTTCAACCCACGCAAATGGTTGCGTATCCCTTCTTTCAACTTTCCCGTGCC
Organism: uncultured Eubacteriales bacterium; assembly: GCA_902465495.1. Lineage (GTDB taxonomy): Bacteria > Bacillota > Clostridia > Christensenellales > Borkfalkiaceae > Borkfalkia. The sequence continues at coordinate 600 of CABQND010000007.1, read as the reverse complement.
CATTCCGTGAATGATCTTGACCTCTTCCAGCCCCGCAAGCACTGCCTGATCGATGAATGCATCCACTTCCTGCACCGCTTCGGATACAGTCATCCCTAAAAGATTGATCTCTGTTTTAACACTCTGTACCGGTGAAATTTTGCGCATTACCTGTATGCGCTCTTTGGGTTCCGCTTTTTTCTTCGCGCCCGTCATTGCAAACAGATCTTTGCCCTTAACATTCAGGCGCATACTTCCTACAAGCACCTGCGCCTCCTGCTTTTTCAAATTGATCGACAGCACTTCGCCAGCGGCGTTCATAGCGCCTACAAACACGCGGTCACCCGCTTTGAGCGAAGAAAGATCAGCTGGCGACGCCGTAGGCTTTTCTTCCTCTTCCTGCGCCGCATACGCTTTGTCCGCAAGTTTATTTTTTAGGGTTCGCGCGCGTATGAGATCCGCTTCGGTGAGATTTCGACGCGCCGCTATCTCTTCAATCTGCGCGAGCAGCTCTTCCGCTTGTTCCGTGCGCTCGTTCACAATGCGGCGGCTCTCCACTTTGGCGCTCGCAAACAGCTTTTCGCGCTCTTTTTTCAACTTTTCGCGCTCCGCATTTACCTG
>CABQND010000006.1 GCA_902465495.1 uncultured Eubacteriales bacterium | reverse complement strand
TCCAGCGCCCAGACTTCCATTTCGCCGAAACGCTGTCCGCCGAACTGCGCTTTACCGCCGAGCGGCTGCTGCGTGACCAAAGAGTAAGGTCCGATCGAACGAGCATGGATCTTGTCGTCGACAAGGTGGATCAGTTTGATCATGTACATCTGACCGACTGTCGTGCGGTTTTCGAAAGGTTCGCCGGTACGTCCGTCGTACAGCTGAATCTTACCGTCGACTTTGCCGTTCGGATTTACGATATTGTTTTCCGCAAACAGTTCTTTGATGTCCTGCTCGGTCGCACCGTCGAATACCGGCGTCGCGATCTTCCAGCCCAACTGTTTGCACACGTGCCCTAAGTGCACTTCCAAAACCTGTCCGATGTTCATTCGAGAAGGAACGCCCAAGGGGTTCAAAACGATCTGCATCGGAGTACCGTCCGCCATGAACGGCATGTCGCTCTCGGGCAAAATGCGCGAGATGACACCCTTGTTCCCGTGGCGGCCCGCCATTTTATCACCGACGGAAATTTTACGTTTCTGTGCGATATAGACGCGCACCAGCTTGTTCACGCCGGGCGAAAGCTCGTCCTTGTTTTCGCGCGTGAAGATCTTGACGTCTACGACCACGCCGCCCTCGCCGTGCGGAACGCGCAGGGAGGTATCGCGCACTTCGCGCGCCTTTTCGCCGAAGATCGCGCGCAGCAGGCGCTCTTCGGGCGTCAGCTCCGCTTCCCCTTTCGGCGTCACTTTGCCGACAAGGATGTCGCCGCTGCCCACTTCCGCGCCAACGCGGATAATACCGTCTTCATCCAGATCTTTGAGCGCGTCGTCGCCGACGTTCGGGATGTCGCGCGTAATCTCTTCTTCACCGAGCTTTGTATCGCGCGCTTCCGTCTCGTGCTCCTCAATGTGCACGGACGTGAATACGTCCTCGCGCACAAGTTTTTCGGAAATCAGGATCGCGTCTTCATAGTTATAGCCTTCCCATTCCATGAAGCCGATCAGGATATTTTTACCGAGCGCAAGCTCGCCGTTGTTTGTGGAAGGACCGTCGGCGATGATCTCGCCCTCCTCCACATGCGCACCGGTATTGATGATCGGGCGCTGGTTCAGGCAAGTACCCTGGTTGGAACGCTCGAATTTTTTGAGTCTGTATTCATCGACAGTACCGTCGTCGCGGCGGATACGAATGAGATCGCTCGCCACGCCGATCGCCGTACCTGCGTGTTTCGCCTTGACCATGACGCCGGAATCGCGCGCGATCGCGGCTTCAATACCCGTCGCAACGATCGGGCTTTCGGTTTTGAGCAGAGGCACCGCCTGACGCTGCATGTTCGAGCCCATGAGCGCACGGTTGGTATCGTCGTTTTCCAAGAACGGAATGAGCGCCGTCGCAACCGAAACGAGCTGTTTCGGCGAAACGTCCATATAATCGATCTGTTCCTTGGGCAACTGCGTGATTTCCGCCTGTCTGCGGCAGGATACGCGCTCGTTGACAAAGGAGCCGTCGGGATTGAGCGGTTCGTTCGCCTGCGCAACGACGTATTTATCTTCCTCGTCCGCCGTGAGGTAATCCACTTCGTCGGTGACGCGGACAATGCTCGCGTGCCCGTGCTCGTCAAAGCCTTCTTTATGCACACGGCGATACGGGCTCATGATGAAACCGTACTCGTTCACTTTTGCAAAGGTGGCAAGCGATGAGATAAGACCGATATTCTGACCTTCCGGCGTCTCGATCGGGCACATGCGCCCGTAATGGGAGTGGTGTACGTCGCGGACGTCAAACGTAGCACGGTCACGATTCAGACCGCCCGGACCGAGCGCGGACAATTTACGTTTGTGCGTAAGCTCTGCGATCGGGTTGGTCTGATCCATGAACTGCGACAGCTGCGATGAGCCGAAGAACTCACGGATGACCGCCGAAACGGGACGCACGTTGATCAAACCCGAAGGCGTAACTTCATTGGGATCCTGCGTCGCCATACGCTCTTTGATGAGACGTTCCAGACGCGCGATACCGACGCGGAGCTGATTTTGGAGCAGTTCGCCGACACTGCGCACGCGACGGTTTCCGAGGTGGTCGATGTTATCGATCGTCCCGATGCCGTAGCGCAGGTCAAGGTTGGTCGAAACGGCGGCGATGACGTCGTCCACCGTGATATGTCTGTGATTGAGTTTGTCGATGAGCGGGCGGATCTCTTTCTTCTCTTCCGCCGTAATGCTCACTTCGGGACGGGAAAGGATCTCATGGAACTTTTTGCAAGCCGCCACGAACTTAATGCGGTTCTCGCGGCGTTTTTCGCGGTTCTTGCGCTCCTCCGCTTTCTCATCATCCGTCTTTTTAGTTTCAACAGTGAAATAGACTTCGTTGATCCTGTCCAGATAATGCTCGGCCACTTCTTCGATCGTACCGTTGTCGCACGCAGCCGCGATCTCCTTGGAGAACACATAGTTCGGATAATAAATTGTAGGAAGAAGCCCGAGGCTCTTCGGGTTCTTGTCCGAAACCGCCTTGAAATCGACGGTATTGTTACCGATCACGCGGTGCTTGATGCGGCCCGCTTTTTCGTCGGAAACAATGACTTCGACCACATTGATGCCCGCATTCTGGATCTCAAACGCCTTGGCTTCGGTGATCTTCTCCTCTTTCGCGACGATGATCTCGCCCGTTTCAGGATTGAAAATATCGTTCGCCGAAATGCAACCGGGCAAACGGTATGCAATGTTCAGCTTTTTATTGAATTTATAACGCCCGACCTTCACCACGTCGTAGCGGCGCGGATCGAAGAACAGGTTGTGCAGATGCTGGCGAACAGAATCGTCCGTCGGCACTTCGCCGGGACGCAGGCGGCGGTACAACTCGATCAAACCGTCCTGTTCACTCTTCGCTGTGTCCTTCTCAATGGTCGCCGCGATCATGCGGTCATCGCCGAAAATATCCGTGATCGCAACGTCGGAGCCAAAACCGAGTGCACGCAAAAGCACCGTCGCACACAGCTTGCGCTTCCTGTCGACGTGCACCCACATCACTCCCTGCGAATCCTGCTCGAATTCCAGCCATGCGCCGCGATTGGGGATGACCGTAGTCTTGTACATCTCACGGCCGGTCTTGTCCTTTTCCGATTCGTTATATGCACCCGGCGAACGCACGAGCTGCGAAACGATAACACGCTCTGCGCCGTTGATGATAAAGCTGCCGTTTTCTGTCATAAGCGGGAAATCGCCCATGAACACGTCCTGGTCGATCACCTCTTCCTTGACCTTATTGACAAGGCGAACCTTTACGCGCAACGGAAGAGCATACGTCGCGTCGCGATTGCGGCACTCCTTTTCGTCGTATTTGGGCTTGGTGCCGAACTCATGGTCGAGAAAATACAGCTCGAAATGGTCGGAATAGTCGGTTATGGGCGAAAAATCTTCAAAAACTTCGCCGATCCCCTCCTCTATAAATGAACGGTACGATTCCTTCTGGATCTCGACCAAGTTGGGGATGTCGATCACTTCGTTGATGTTGCCGAACTTCCTTCTCTCTGTTTTGCCGTACTTTTGAATAGGTAAATTCATCAAACACTGCTCCTTCAAAAAATTCGTCCCATGGCAAGCGAAAAACCGCGGTGAGTTTCCGGCAGACGCGAAAAAAATTTTTTCGCTCATTTATCCTCCGCCTCTTTACAACTTTGGAATTTTGCTGTATAATGTTTTCAAAACCGCACCAAAAACGCGATCATCTTCCTTATATCAATACAATATTATTATAATAGAAGAGTGCGACAGGAGCGTTTTCCCCTGAAAAGGGTAAAAAACACATTATACTCCATAATGATACAGTTTGATATTATATTAAAATTTCAAAAAAATGTCAACTGCTTTTCAACAGTTGACGTTTCTTTTTTTTAAAACTTTTTAAAATAATGCAAATATCGACAAACAAAGACAAATTCCACGCGCCGAAAAAAACGTTTTTTCGCGCGGCTAGGAGGTAAACAGCCATGCGCATTGATAAATTTCTCAAAGTTTCGCGCATTTTGAAGCGCCGCACCGTCGCAGGCGAAGCCTGCAAAGCAGGCAAAGTGAGCGTAAACGGCAAAGACGCAAAGCCCGCCTACGCTCTCAAGATCGGTGACGTGGTCGAACTGAAATTCGCCGCAGGATCCTTGAAATTCCGCGTACTTGCACTCAAAGAGACGGTCAAAAAGGAAGAAGCGGCATCGCTCTACGAAATCATTTCGGACGGCGAACAATCATGAGAATCTGTGCCGTCATTCCTGCGGCCGGCTCGGGCAATCGCGCAGGGTTTGAAGAAAACAAAATTTTACACAAAACGGGCGGGATGGTCCCGTTATTTTCTGTTGTATCCGCTTTTGCGGCAAACGCGCAGATCGCAAACATCGCCGTATGCATCCGCGAAAGCGACCGCACCGAAATCGGTAAACTGCTCGCGCGTTTTCAAAACGTTGCGTTGATCACAGGCGGTGCAACGCGCACGGAATCGGTAAAAAACGCTTTGGAAGCGTTTGCAAATGAACCGACCCCGCCCGATTACGTACTCATCCATGATGCTGCGCGGCCCTTTCTCTCGCAGAAGATCATCGATGATTGCATCAATACGGTGCGCTCGTTCGGCAGCGCCGTTTGCGCCCTGCCCTGCACCGACACAGCCGTACTCTCCGAAAACGGATTTGCGGTCTCTCCCCTGCCCCGCGAAAAGCTTTACACCGTGCAGACCCCGCAAGGATTTTCTTTTTCCGAACTTCTTTCGGCATACCGCCGCATCGGAAAAGGCGAAACTTTCACGGACGATTCGGGTGTATTTGCGAAATACGTCGCGCCGCCGCGTCTGTTTGACGGCGAACGTACAAATGTCAAACTGACTTTTCGGGAGGATTTTTTCATGCAGACATTCCGCACCGGCATCGGCATCGACACGCACGCATTCTGCGACGGCGATCACATCATGCTCGGCGGCGTGCGCATACCGCATGAGAGCGGTCTCGCCGCGCACAGCGACGGCGACGTACTTATCCACGCCGTCATGGACGCAATCCTTTCGGCAGCAGGTCTTTGCGACATCGGGCATTATTTCCCGGACACTGACCCGCAATACAAGGGCGCGGACAGCATTGCCTTGTTCAAAAAAGTGCAATTGCTCGTAGAAAAAGAAGGATTTTCAGTCGGCAACGTATCAGCGGCGATCGTGGCGCAACGCCCGAAACTCGCCCCGTTTATTCCGAAAATGAAAAAAAATCTCGCAGACGTGCTCGGCATTTCCGCGACAGACGTCGGAATTACGGCGGGTACCAACGAAGGCTTGGGTTACCTCGGCCGCGGCGAAGGAATTACCGTGATCGCAAACGTAATTTTAAAAAATATTTTGTGATGAGATAATAATTATGCGGGAAAATACCCGCTCACAGCGAGGAAAAAATGGCAAAAACCAAATCCGTATATATCTGCTCCGAATGCGGAGCGATGAGCCCGCAATGGTTGGGCAGATGTCCCTCTTGCGGCAAATTCGGCACCCTCGTCGAAGAAATTGCCGAAACGCCGGCGCCGCAAAAAGCGGCAAAGCGCGAACGTTCGGCGTCTTTCAATAAACCGGTCGCCCTCTCGCAGGTGCGCGAAGAAAAATTTGAGCGCATCCCCTCAGGCATCGCGGAACTGGATACCGTGCTCGGCGGCGGGATCGTCCCCGGCTCGCTCGTGCTCATCGGCGGCGATCCGGGCATCGGTAAAAGTACCCTGCTGACCGAAGTTTCGGCGCATCTTTCCAAGACGCAGAAAGTTTTATACGTTTCTGCCGAGGAGAGCTGTTCACAGGTGAAAATGCGCTGCGCGAGACTAAAACTGGATTCTTCCAACCTGCTTCTTCTCAACGAGACTTGTCTTGAAGACATCGAAGAGGCGATCGAAGACGAAAAATTTGTGGTCATCGACTCCATTCAGGCGGTCTATACAAGCGAACTTTCTTCGGCGGCCGGGTCCGTCGGACAAGTGCGCGAATGCGCGGGAAAACTGCAGCGCATCGCCAAGGGGCGCGGCATCACCTTTTTCATCGTCGGGCACGTTACCAAAGAAGGCGCTCTCGCAGGCCCCAAAGTTTTGGAACATATCATGGATACTGTCCTGTATTTTGAAGGCGAAAAAGAAGATAATTTCAAGATCTTGCGCGCCTACAAAAACCGCTTCGGCTCAGTGCAAGAAGTAGGCGTGTTCGAAATGACGGGCGAAGGTATCTTCGGCGTGACCGATTATTCGGATATTTTTCTTTCCGAGAACCGCGGACAAGCGGCAGGCAGCTGCGTCACGCCCTCCGAAACGGGCAACCGCTGCATGATGGTCGAGATTCAGACATTGATGGCAAAGACTGCTTACGGGCTTCCGCGCAGAATGCCTCTCGGTATCGACTACAACAAACTTGTCTTGCTCATCGCCGTACTCGAAAAGCGTTGCGGTCTCCCCTTCTACAATCAGGATGTATATCTCAACGCAATGGGCGGAATAAGGCTGAACGAACCTGCCGTCGACCTCGCTGTATGCGCCGCTCTCGCCAGCGGTTTTCGCAATGAACCCATCGAAAAATATACAGCCGTATTCGGAGAAGTGGGATTGACGGGGGAAGTGCGCGGCGTGACATTCGCCGAAAAACGAATCAACGAATGTATTAAAATGGGATTTAAAAAAGTGGTCTTTCCCGCTAAAAATTTTAAGAGCGTAAAAAAATTTGAAGGAAAGATCGAACTTGTCCCCGTACAATATGTGAACCAGGCGATCAAAAATCTTTTTACCAATCAAGAAAAGAATCAGGAAGATAAATAACAAAACTTATCGCGCCGATACTCAACTCTTGAATGCGGCGCGTCTTTATTGATCTGTAAAAATGCGAATATTGTGCGCAAAGGCATGGAAACGTTTAGCGAACCAATAAAAATCTGTTATAATTTCCAAACAAGAGAAGAATATGAACAATACACAAACTTCTATTTTGATTGTTTTCATTATCTATATCGTTTTTATGGTCGCCGTCGGTTTTTTCTTTTCGCGCCGTAAAATGAGCAACGCCGACTACGTTCTCGGCGGCAGGAGCCTCAACCCTTGGGTGACCGCCATGAGCGCCCAAGCGTCCGATATGAGCGGTTGGCTTCTGACAGGCCTCCCCGGACTGGCGTTCGCGGGCATCGTCGGATCGAAAGAAGCGATCTTTACCGCGATCGGGCTTCTGATCGGAACATTGCTCAACTGGCTGTTGGTCGCTCGCCGTTTGCGAGTTTATACCGAAGTTTCTTCCAACAGTCTGACGATTTCAAGTTATTTGAGTAACCGTTTCCGCGATAAAAGCAACATTATCAAAGTCGTTTCCGCAATTGTCATCTGCGTATTTTTCACTGTCTATTCCGCGTCGATGTTTTCGGCAAGCGCGAACCTCTTCCAATCTGTGTTCGGTATCCCCTATATTTGGGCGCTTCTCATCGGCGTTGCTGTCATCGTAGCGTACGTTCTCTTAGGCGGATTCCTTGCCGTAAGCTGGACAGACTTTTTCCAAGGAATTCTGATGTTTTTCACGCTTATTTTGGTCCCCCTTCTTGTGCTCGGCGAACTCAATGGAGCCGATCGGGTTGCGCTCGGCGACAGACTGGCGGAAATTTTCAATCTAATTCCCGACGGAAGCGAATATTCCTATACATGGCTCGGGATCATCAGCGCGCTGGGCTGGGGACTCGGTTATTTCGGAATGCCGCACATCCTCGTACGCTTTATGGCAATCAAGCAGGATAAGCAGATCCGACCCGCCATGATCATCGCAATGATCTGGACGGTCATCACCCTGTTTGCCAGTATTTTTGTCGGAATCATGGGCGTTTTTGCATTGGATTCGCTTGCCAACAGCGAAAACGTATTCATCACACTGGTCGTCAAACTGTTTCCTGCACTCGTCGCCGGCGTTATGCTTTCCGCTGTACTTGCCGCGATCATGTCCACCGCAGACAGTCAGTTACTCGTCGCTTCGACTGCTTTCAGCAACGACGTCTATACCGTTTTCAATAAGCGCTTTTTAAAGAGAAATCCTTCCGACAGGGAGCTTATGTGGACGGCGCGCATCACCGTGTTCGTCCTGTCCATGATCGGATTTGTTATCGCCATCGACGAAAACAGCTCGATCTTTCGCCTCGTACAGTATGCTTGGGGCGGACTGGGTGCCTCGTTTGGACCCGTAATTTTGTTTTCTCTCTATTCCAAGAAAATCAACCGCTTTGGTGCCATCGCTTCCATCGCGGTCGGCGCGATCACCACGGTCGTTTGGAAATACGGACTGGCAAGATTCGGAGGCATCTTCGCCGTGTACGAACTCGTTCCCGGATTTATTCTCGCTACCGCGGCACTTTTCCTCGTTTCCTTGCTGACAGAAAAATATGTCAAAACAGAAGACCGCGCCGCAATGGATCAGGAATTTGCCAATATGAAAGCAAAATGCTCCAAAGTGAAATCGGAACAGGAAGCGGATATATCCGAAGAAGAAACTGCAAGCAATTCCTAAATTCTACGACAGAAAGTCTTTAAGATTTCCATATCAAATCATATTTATTAAAAAACGGACCGTTCCTTTTTCGGGAACGGTCCGTTTTTTATCTGCTTGAATCCTTGATACTTTTACCTGATTTTTCATAAATTTATTGTCCTTGATAAAGCAATTTACTCATCAGTCGGTTATATTTTCTCTTTGAAAAAGCGGTGAATGAAAAAACTCTTCCAATGAAATTCCAAACCCCTCGCATATTGCATAAAGAGTACTTACCTTGACAGATCCGCTCCTTTTTTTCTTAATAGATGTCAATGTCGTTTGAGGAACCCCACTCGCTTTGAATAGATCATACTTTGTCATGTTACGTTCCAAACATAACTGTTCAATCCGCAATATAACTGCATCGGCAAGCAACATAGCACTTTCTCCTATACCATTATCTTTAGTATAAGAAATAAAAAAATATTTTTACTGCTATATTTAGCATTTATTGATATTTTATAAAAATAATGCTATAATTTAATTATGACAGTATGTTTTATTGGACATAGAACAATAGAAAAAACAGAGCAGTTAAATTTGCATAGAATTACGCAGTTCAAAAGAAAAAACAAATCTTCAATAGGTTTGTTATTATCCCAAAACCTAAAATTATCAAAAAACGCCAAAGGTAGCACAAAAAATTTTTGATCTGCCCCGTACAAACCATTCAAGATTTCCATATCAAATTATATTTATTAAAAAGCGGACCGTTCCTTTTTCGGGAACGGTCCGCTTTTTATCTTCTTGAATGACTTACTGAAACCAAGCTGACTTCGCCTTATTAGACAAAACAAAGCACTCTGCAACGAAAAAATTATTACAGATTACGAATTTGTTTCACTCATCCCAAAATTCGGGATCTCTTCGAGATAAGAAACGGCAATATACCCCAAAGCGCCGTTTTGCCCCTCCCCCAAAAGATAATTATTGGAATAAACAAGAACCTCGCTCCACGCGCTCACATCCGATTTGCTTCCGGTGTGTGCATCATCATAGGTCACAGAATCAAAAAAGCATACAAGCTGAAAATCGTTCATGATTTCGTAGCGAAACTTGATCGTATACGAAAAGACATTCATCGGACCTACTTCGTCATAATAATAATGATAACTTCCAACGCCGTTTTCTTCAAACTGATAATAGGTCTGCTTTGCCGCGTTGTCCGAACGCACTTGCTCCTCAAATACATACAACTCATTGAAACGAAGGGAATTTTCATTCTCCGTATCCGTCGCACCACCTGTGCTCGCACCATCCTCCACAACAGAGTCTGTGCCGGAATCCGAACCAGGCGTCAAATTTCCGCCTTCGCTGTTTTTGCACGAAGCAAAGCAAAAAATCCCTACAATTAGTAAAAACACACAGAGAATGCCGGTAATTAATTTTTTCATAGTATCTCCTTAAACAAAAGGCAATCCGAAAATTCAGATTGCCTTTTGTTTATAATATTAAAATTACTTTCTCGGATTCGCGATGTTCGCCCTTGCCGACATATTACTTTGTTGGTAATATAATATCATATCATTACTAAAATTGCAAGCAGAATTAACCTAAAGGGGACGGTCACCCCGTCCCCTTTCTTTCACACAAAAACATGTACAGTCAAATCTCGCCATTGGTTTTTTCTTAAAAACCCTCCTCTCAATTTTCTGTATTTTTCTGCCTCATCGAAGTTTATAACAAAAGTCCACACTTCGTTATATCCCGTTGATGAATGTTCCTCGAAGATATGAGGAGTCAAATTCAAATACCAATCGAATTCCAATGTGTTTCGCGGAACAATCTTTTCTACAAATTGCTCTATAATACCCCTATCAATTATAGGCGCGCTGAAATCAATTTTTTCCACCAAAATTGCCGCGAATTCATCGAGAGACATCTTAATGACGGCGGGATCCGGCTCTTTTCTTTCCTCGACCAGTGCCTTCAATTTTTTTTGAAAAGTAGCTATTTCGTCAGTAACTTTTTGCTTGTATTCTTGATACTCCGTCTTTGAAATCTCGCCTTCCATACGCATATTAGTCAAGTTATTCAACTTTACTTTTAATTTTTCAATTTTTGACAACAAAACTTCTTTTTGATTATTTGAGCTGTTCCCCTTTGCTTTGAAGTTGTTTTCGTAAATTGAATAAGAGCGATTTATACACTCTCTTTGTTCTCCGCACAAACCTTGAAAAATCTTTTGCGCCATCATATCAATTTTCCAGTCGCCGATTGTACCCATATCGCAATACCCCTCGGTCGATATGCCTGCGCTTTCACGAATTTTCTTTGAACCGTTATTTAATTGGTTATAGCATTGATAGCCGTAAATGAGTTCGCCACTTTTATTTTTATGCCACTTGCATCTCCTGAAAGAAGAACCGCAACGACATTTCATTTTCTTTACCCAGATATCATTGCTGGGTTTGAAACCAACAACTCGTTCTTTCCCGCCGTAGCTTTTAATTTTCATTGCTTTCGACTCTCGTATTTGCCTACACTTCTCCCAAAGTTCTTCAGATACAATCGGTTCAAAATTCCCCTTTATATATAAATGTGTGCTTTCATCTCTGTTAATAATGGACTTTTGCTCCAAATAATTATTCCGAAAAGATTTTAAGTATCCCATATAACCTTTATATGTAGCATTATGTAGAATACGCGAAATTTTTGTGCATTCCCAGCGAACAAGGCCATAACTATCTTTTCTATGCTGTGACACCAACTCGTTGATTATTTTCTTAAAGCCAAGCCCTTGCGAATATAAATTGTAAATCAAGCGGACAGTTTCGGCCTGTTCTTCGTTGATGACATATGTATCACCAACACGGTCATATCCAAGAATATTACCGTTCCCATATAAAACGCCATTATCTCTACTGATTTTCTGCCCGGCACGAACGCGCTCAGATGTTTTTCTACTCTCCTCCTGCGCCAACGTAGCCATAATTGTCAAACGAAGTTCACCATCACCGTCCATTGTCCAGATATTATCCTCTACAAAGTACACCTCAACGCCGATTTTTTTCAATTCGCGCGTTGTAACAAGCGTATCGACTGTGTTTCTTGCGAAGCGGCAAACCTCTCTTGTAACAATAAGGTCAAATTGCCCGTTTTTTGCATCTTCCAACATTTTCAAAAACGCCGGGCGCTTTTTGGCTTGTGTACCGGTTATCCCCTCGTCAATATACTTTCGCAAAACTTTCCAATTCGGATGATACTTCGATTGATCGTCATACCATTGCAACTGATTTTCAAGAGCAGACAACTGCGCTTCATGTTCCGTTGAAACTCGGCCATAATAAACAATTGTCCTTTCCCTTTCTCTGTCTGCCAAAATAATATCTTTGGGCAATATTAGTTTGTTAGTACCAGAAACTTCCATGTTCTTACTCCTTTGCTATGCAGCTATTATATTTTATACGGTCAAGTTTTCTAAGCTGTAAAATCAGAAACAATCCCGTAATCTTTCATCAGCCTTTCTTTAACAGCGATATACTCTCTTTCGCTCAACAACTTGTAACGCAATAATTTTTGCAACATAATCAACTGCATGCTATACCGCATAAGTCTGCCGCACTGTTTTGCACCAATGTTTCCTGTGCATTTCATATTGTTCTGTTCCATCGAAAACCTCCTTCAAAAATAAAAAGGAGGGCCTGATTGCATTTCGCATATCAAACCCTCCATGTTAGCCAACGGATTATGATTTATTCTATTTAACAATTCTGAATTGTTTTCTAAACAGCAACGGCAAATCCTTTGAAGAAATTATCCCCTCACTTATCGAATACACCCTTACCCCGTTCGATTCCAAAAACACAATTTCTGCCGTGATTTCAACGGGAGTTTTCCCAAACGCATTGATTGAAGGAACAAACAGCACTTCATAGTCTTTCCATACAGCGTGGCGTCGGATCGTTCCCAAACCTATCGTTTCCTCTGGTTCATATAATTTCTTGCCAACGGAATTTATTGTCATAACAATCTGAATATTCCTGTTGCCATACATATTAAAAAAGACCTCACGCTGTTGCGCGAAGTCCTCGTGTTTACCCGTCTCCGATCGCAACAGCAAAATCGCACGTTCTTGCATATTCTGCCTCCATGATGCTCATGAATTTAACAGCAAGCGGATTTTGTAGTTAGCCGATCATTGAACTGTTATTCAAATTGTACTGATATTATACCTCATCTTTGCGTACTTGTCAATAATATATAGCAATATTGAACCTAACAATTTTTATGCCGCTTCGATTTCACGACTTGTTCTCCGTTCCTCCACTACATCAGCTAAATCTTCTGCTTCATCGAACGAATCCGATATTGCACCGATATTCAGATCAAGCTCATCAAAAATCTCAGAAGGTTTCGATATCCTATATTTTGACGGATTATTTTCGCCGGCCTTCACCATACGCAAATACCGTTCTTTTTCCGCCATAACCGCATCATAAGTATCCTTGTTGACTTTTCCTTCTTTGTACAACATCTCTAAAAGCAAATATGCAATATACTGATGGTCTATCTTTATTTTTCTCATTGATTTCTCTCCTATAATTTATATTTTTGTCCCAAAATTTTTGTCTCAAAGGTGCCTTCAAAAACGATACAATTTATATTTTCAATTATCCCTACATTATTTCCCTGAAATCGGTATTGCCCGACCATAGGTTACCTAAAGAAATCAGCGCAAATACTTTCGACAAATTACCGCAAATCTCTTCGGTAAAATGCCACAAATTACTTCGTCAAAATGTCGCAAATCTCTTCGTTTCTCTTTACATTCCTAACTTTTGCTGCTATAATATCAATAGAGGTACGGTATGGAATATAAGAAGCGAATTATCGATGATGAACTCGACTTAAAAATGGAAGCATTCGGTGCAGCTCTGATCGTTGGGCCCAAAGGCTGCGGGAAAACCACGTCTGCAAAACAAAAAGCTAAGAGCTTTGTTGAATTTCAAGATGAGGAACAGCGAGAAAATCTGCTCGCCGTCGCTGAAACTGCGCCATCCAAACTTCTTATCGGGGATAAGCCTCGCCTTTTTGATGAATGGCAGGATGCGCCGAAGCTGTGGGGTGCCATCCGAAAATCTGTAGATGACCTCGGAGAAAACGGGCTGTATATCCTCACGGGCTCTTCCTCAAAGGAGGTAGATACCCCTCACACGGGAACACTTCGTATCAGCAAACTAAAAATGTATCCCATGAGTCTCTATGAAAGCGAAGAGTCCAACGGGACTGTATCGCTTTCGGAACTTTTCAATCATCCAGAACATTTTGACGGTTGCATTTCTAAACTGTCTATCGATGGTCTCATTTTTGCCATTTGCCGCGGCGGTTGGCCGCACAGTCTGTCCAACAAAACTGACCGCGCAAAATTGGAAGTTGCCAAAGACCTGTACAGACAAACCTACTCTACCGACATCAGTAACATAGACAATACAAAACGCAATCCACGCTGGGCACAGGAAATTTTACGTTCTTATAGTCGCAATCTCTGTACGCTTGCAGAAACTAATACGATTTTGGGCGATGTAAAGAGCAATTTTGATATAGGCCAAACTACTTTTCACGACTATATTCAAGCGTTGGAAAAACTCTATATCATAGAAGATATCGACGCTTGGTGTCCCGCTATTCGCTCCAAAACGGCAATTCGCTCCTCTAAAAAGCGCAATCTAATCGATCCCTCCATCGCTGTCGCGGCTTTAGGTTTGTCCCCGCAATACTTTAATACCGATTTCAAGACGCTGGGTTTTCTGTTTGAATCTCTGTGCATCCGCGATCTAAAAATCTACTCGTCTGCTTTCGATGGCGATATGTGCTATTACCGCGACCGTTATGGCTTGGAGGCCGACGGGGTTCTCCGCCTGAACGACGGCAGATATGCTCTTATCGAATTCAAACTCGGTGCAAAACAGATTGAAGACGGTGCGAAACATTTACTTGAAATTGAACGGCTCATCAACCAATACAATCAAAAAGAAAAACAGTGCCCGTTACGACTTCCCGACCTGAAAATCGTTATTACAGGAACAGAATACGGATATAAGCGTCCAGACGGTGTGTTTGTCATTCCGATCGGCTGTCTGAAAGATTAAATGACTATTTGCAAAATTAACTTCTATCATTTTCTCATCTACTCTTCTGCGGTTGCCGAAAGGCAACCGTTAGTTTTATCTTGTCTCGTTAAACAATTTCTACTTCCTCCTCTGTTTCGTCCAACACCTCTATTTCCGCCTTTTCCGGCTCTGCCTCGTTATCCAACACAATCGGAGCTTCTTCTTTGTTCAAATCAAGTTCGGCATCAATCGCCGAGAGTTCTGCTTGCAGGCTTTCGACTTCTTCTGCATACTCAAACGGCTTTTCCACCTCTATTTTTGCCTGTTCAAGTTTTGCCTCTTCATCCGCCCTTTCTTTTTCTGTAGAACTGATTGACTTTTCAAAGCCGTCCGTTTCGTTCTCCAATCGAGTGATTGCACCTATTCCACTGTCACCAATGCCAACCTTATATTCGTTTGCTCCGACAAGTTTTACATTTGACATATAAAGGCCGTTTTCCATTGCCACCAATCTGAACCCGCGGAACATACCGATTGTTTTCCCGACATATTGCTGCGACTTCAAGACACGAACTAACAATTCACCTGCATCTTTACGTTCGGCAAACTTTTGCTTCCCGATTTGAATCAGGTCGTCTTTATGAGCGTCACGCAATTCTATATCCTGTTTCAAATTTTCTTTTCGTCGAATAAAATCTTCAAGTTGCTTCGGTGTATGCAGGATAATTTCCTGATACCGGTAGCGATTATTCCTGTAATCATTCTCCAGCGAACTCAACTGACCGAGCCTTTGTTCGATTTCCATTTTCCGCATGATTTTCGGATTACCGGAAGTAATAGCCTTGACCTGCGCATAGTTCAACGTAGTGTCGTCTATATCCTCTGCCTCGCGTACAGTATAATCGCCATGATTTATCTGCGAAATAAACCGCTGTTTCGTTTCAAGTATCTGATAAGAATATGAGTCAAACGTCTTTTCCGTTACATAAGTATAAAGCCAAACTGTTTCGTTTTCATTGCCCTGCCGAACGATACGTCCTTCGCGCTGTTCCAAATCACTCGGACGGAAAGGCGTATCGAGATGGTGCAACGCTATCAGTTTGTTTTGAATGTTTGTACCGGCCCCACACTTTTCCGTCGAACCTATCAATACGCGGATTTCACCACGGCGCACCCTATCAAACATATCCTGTTTCTGCTGGTCGGTCTTTGCGCTGTGAATATACGCAACTTCTCCCGCAGGAACGCCAAGCGTTACAAGTTTCCGCTTGATGTCATTGTAAACGTCAAAGTCTTTCAGCGGATCGTAATCCTCATATTCTTTTTTTGGCACGGACATATCACAGAAGATAATTTGCGTACTTCTTTCGTCCTTGCTCTCCGACCATATCCTATAGACATTCCCAACGCATTGATTTACCTTATTTGCGGGATCATCCGGAATAGACATATCATAGCACCGCGGATCGAGAGCAATCATCTTACCGTCATGCGTAACACAGAGCATATTGTCGATACGAGGATTGACAGAACCCGCAGCAATCCGCTCTGAACGCTCTACGATTTCATCGTTTAAGCGAAGTATATCTTCGGACGGTTCGCACTTTATCAATGGCTTTTTTGCGTTCGGTACGGGAAGGTTCAGCATATCTGCCGTTTTAACGTCGGCAAAACTGCGATACATTTTAAGAAGTTCCGGTAAATTCGTAAACTTCGCCACTCGCGTTCGTGTTCTGTACCCCTGTCCGCTCGGCGCAAGTTCAAGGCCCGTAACAGTCTCCGTAAACATAGACGCCCACGCATCAAAAAAGTGCAGATTCAGATTCTTCAGTTCTCTGCGTTGCAGATAGGACTGCATCGTGTACATTTCAACAAGCGAATTGCTGATAGGTGTTCCCGTTGCAAACGTAACGCCGCGGTCTCCCCCGCGAAGTTCTCCGATATACTCACATTTCAAGTCCATATCTGTCGCGCGTTGTGACATTGCCCTGCTGACACCTGCCACATTGTTCATCTTCGTAAATATGAACTTATTTTTGTACTTGTGCGCCTCATCGACAAAAAGAGCGTCTACGCCTAACTGCTCAAACTGCAACAAATCATCTTTCTTGTTTGCATTCAGAAGTTTCTCAAGCTGTGCTCGCTTATTCTTCAATGTACGTTCCAAGTCTTTTACCCGAATACGTTCCCCTCGGTCTCTTTTTGCATCCACAATAGCGGTTTCAATGGCTTCGATTTCGCTTGACAATCGTTCTTTCTGTCTCTCATTTGAAATAGGCACTTTCTCAAAACTTGACATCGCAATAATAACGGCATCCCAATCCCCCGTTGCAACCTTTGCGACAAAGCGCTTTCGGCTCGTTTTTTCAATATCCTTTTTTGTCGCCATTAAGAGGTTTGCCGTCGGGTACAAGGTTCTGAACTCATTTGCCCACTGCACAACAAGATGATTCGGTACGACAATTATGGGCTTTTGCGCAATACCTATTTCGCGCATTTTCATGCAAGCGGCAGCCATTTCAAACGTCTTTCCAGCCCCTACAACGTGGTGCAAAAGCGTATTCCCACCCTGCAAAATTCGAGCGACTGCATCTTTCTGATAGTCTTTGAGCGTTATCTCCGGATTCATTCCCGGAAACTGCAGATAACTGCCGTCAAACGTCGGAACGACCGTCGTGTTATATATCTGATTGTATTTGCTGACAAGATATTCACGACGATGCGGTTCATCAAATATCCATTTTTTGAAAGCGGTCTGCAACTTCTTTTGCCGTTCACGGACAGCTATCGTTTCCTGCTTATTCACGACACGCTTTTTCTTTCCGTCCACATCCTCTACTTCATCTGTAATAGTAGGTGTCTGTGAATTCAAACACCTCTCAAACAATACGAATGCATCCATGCGTTTTGTGCCGAACACTGAGTTGGCGTTCAAATTGTACCGCAAATATGTATCGCGACCGACACTCCATTCACCCGTAATGGCACTATATCCGACAGTTACGCTGTCCGCCTGATAACTGTTGATCTCAAGCAACTCACAGATGAATTGTTTATAATATTTTTCGTCAATCCAGTTTGCCCCGATACGCGCACTGATTTGATTTGCCGTGAGAGGAGCCGGCTGCACCTCGCGTAAAGCCTCGACATTTTTTTGATACCGTTCGTCTGTTTCCGCCGCCTGTTCCGCTGCCTCTAACTTTTTTCGGACATTCCCCGATAAATACACAGAAGCATCTTCCCATCCAAGATAGGGATTGCCCTCATCCAACAAACTCTTTTCAGGATTCCGATAGATTTTCCCCTCAAGTTCGGAAACAATTTCATCATATCTTTTGCCCGTCAGTTGTTCTATATATTTCAGATCAATTTGTCCTTTTTCACTTTTGCAAACGTACAGGGCCTGCAAAGCGCTGTCACAGTGGGTAATTTTCTCATATGGTTTAATCGTGCGTTTAGAAAACACATCCGTTTTCTTTGCCGTACCCGATTTCTCATCCACATCCTCAATGGAGATAAGCAAAGCAAAATCTGCATCTTCACGGAACAATCCTCTGTTTGTCCTCGAATTGACGATACCGTATTTGCGAACGAAAGAATCGTATCTGCTGTTCAAAACAGACTGTTCCCGCCGCAAAACCTCATCAGAACAATTATCGAGCTGCACATTCAAAACGGTGCGCACCTGTTCACGCAGGCCGATCAGGGCGCGCATGCGCTCTACATTTGTTTTCGCTATGTCGCGCGCACGCAAACGGTCTCCCTCTCGCTGGTACAACGTATCACCGATAAAGACATAGCAGAAATTTTTTAAGTCCTTATGTTCCTCGTCGATTTCTATTTCCGCCTCTGCCACCGTCTTTCCTACGGGAACCGCTTTACTCGCGTCGTAAATGTTCTCCGGCAGATTTGTAACGGCCTCAGCAATAGCCTGTCCGAGTTCGCGTTCGTCCGGCAGCAATTCAGTCTCATCGTCGCGGCCGTACATTGACTTGTGCTGCACCATTGTACCGAGCAACATTTCCGGGTGTTCAATAAAATATTGATTGACCGGCACCCCGTTTTCATCCGTGCCGACATTTATCCAACTTTCTTTTGCCTTTTCTACAATCCTGTCTCTCTTTTGAAAAAAGAGAATATCTGCCGTTACTTCCGTTCCCGCGCTTGTCTTGAAGGCGATGTTTGGCAAGCGTATTGCGCCGAGAAGTTTTGCTCTGTTTGCTATGTACTGTCTTACGGACGTATCTGCCCTGTCCATTGTACCTTTGGTCGTGATTGCCGCAATGATGCCGCCCGGACGAATCTTATCCAAAGATTTTGCAAGAAAGTAGTTATGAATGTAAAAGCCGAGGCGGTCGTATTCCTTATCATATACTTTGAACGAACCAAACGGCACGTTGGTTATTACCGCATCAAACGAATTGTTTGCAAAGTTTGTTTCTTCAAATCCCTGAATCTTTACTTTTGTCTGCGGATACAGAAGTTTTGCAATGCTGCCTGTCAAAGAGTCTATCTCTACGCCGTAGGTTTCTTTCGGATCGAATGTTTCGGGCAATAAACCGATAAAATTCCCTATACCCATCGCAGGCTCAAGAATTTTGCCCTTTATAAAACCCATTCGACTTAATCCGCTGTAAATTCCGTCTATGATTGTTTTCGGAGTATAATGCGCTGACAAAACAGACTCTTTTGCAAGGCGGTATTCTTCGGGATCGAGAAGTTCGTTCAATTCCGCATATTCTTTTGCCCATTCGGGTTTTTCCGGATCGAACGCATAAGCAAGACCGCCCCACCCGACGTATTTGGAAAGAATTGCCTTTTCTTCGTCGCTCGCCTGTTTACCTTCGCTGCGCAAGCGCAGCATTACTTTTATGGCGTCGATATTTTGACGATAGCGTGTCTTTGCTCCCGTTGCATAGTGGAAGTTTTCCTCTGTCAGTCGGTAGTTTCGAGCGGCTGGTACACGATTTCCTCCAATATAGTCCTCTCGATTTCCATTTCCGCCATCCGATTGTCCTGCAAATTCTTCAGGTAATTCGAGGACAAGTTGTCCGAAAGCACCTCCGCTGTCAATCGGCGTTTGAGCGCCTGTGCTGCTTTCTCTGTTTTCTTCAGATGCGCGGACAATCCGCCCGTCATCAACAGAATCTGATATTGCATCGGGAATTCTGTTTTCAGAAATTCCTTCCGCAATGTCCCATAATGAGAGTTGCGAATACTGCGGCCATTCATTGAGTAAATCTCCTTCTTCATTAAATGTCTGACGAGCTACCTTCTTTCGCTCACGTTCTTTTTTTGCTTCTTCACGGCGTTGCTCACTTTCGATTACCGCATCTTGTAAGCCTTCAACAAGATCGAACACTTCCACGCAAAGCCGAAAATTTGTATCCTCATCAAACGGCAATGCCCACATCTTCATAAGCATTTCCGGTAAAAGCACAAATACACCGCGTTACCCCCTCTGTAAGGCAGGACAGATATTGTTCATCATATTCTTCAGTACCCTCACTATTCAGATAATGTTCCTGACAATATCTTCTGACAGCCGTCTTGACCGGGCTTTCTTCATCTCGCGATATACCGGCAAAGATATTCTGACCGTTGATACAGTCCGCGAGCATTTTTTCCCGCATCCTATGTTGTACGCCGCGGTATCTTTCTTTCCCATATGTCTGTGATATATCGAATACATGGCGTTTGCGCCACGGATTATCTTCATCGTAATAGACAATGCCATGTTCGCCGCGTTTGATTCTGCGATTATCTTGTTCGTGCCAGTCATCAAACGATTTACATACCGTCACATTCGGATTTGCCGAATATATCTGTACGGCATTCCAGAACGACAAATGCGGATTATTGATTGCAAAAAAATAAAATCCCGCAAGCCGAGGCCCGTTTTCAAAAATTCGCCGTATTCTTTCCCTTGCTTCTTCTCCCCTCATTTTCCAAATCTCTCATTCCATTTCAAGTTGTCTTTCCGTTTCATCGGCCGGAATATACCTGCCGGTTTTCTCATCCTTTACAAAAGCATCGTATCGCCCCCAAATCTCATGAAACAAAACAATCGTATCTTCACCGCGCGGTTCATACAGTTCGCCATGTTCATATCCGCCCTCAATAATAAGCTCTCCCGCATACTGTGCATCCTCGTCACAAAACTCATAACGAAAATACAGGTCGGGACGTTTATTCGCCAAAGCTCTTACAATAGCGGGAACAACTTCCTCCGAATCAAAAAATATCAAATGCGCGATTGCCGGCGGTTGTCCTTCGCCTTCGTAGACAACAGAAGTATTCGAGGCATTTTGTTTCACTCCCCACTCTCGCAAACATTCCTCCTCATCTTCGAAATCCGCTACGGCAATTATCTTGCAAAAATCTACGCATTTCTCTTCCGGATCATCGCTTTCCGAATCTTGCGATAAAAAAGAATCGATAAACCGCTTTATATCTTCCGCATCATCACCCGCAATGGAAAGCAAATTACCCATTTTATTTCTTTTCATCTTTTTCTCCTTCGACATTATTTGCAACAATCGTTCAGCAGTCAAATCCATATTTCTCTTGACAAACACATATTTATCCGTTATAATGGAGTCATATTCCAAATTAACGGAAATTTGAGGTGAATTATGTACATTGCAAGGCACATAGAAAAGACAATCGAAAAATCTTTTGCGGCTTTCCCCGCCGTGCTGATTACAGGCCCGCGGCAGGTCGGGAAAAGTACGCTTCTTCTCAACAGATTCAAAAACATTCCGAACGTCACGCTGGATAACCCTCTGCAGCTATTGAGTTTAAGACAAGATCCCGTTGAGTTTTTCAAACTGCACGGCTCTCCGCTCATCCTTGACGAGGTGCAGCGCGCACCCGAATGTTTTTCGGTGCTGAAATACATGATCGACTCTGACCGCAGGGCCGGAATGTATATTCTTACGGGTTCACAAAAATATGCACTCATGAAAGGTGTAAGCGAAAGCCTTGCGGGGCGGATCGGTATTATCGATATGCTCGGACTTTCCGACAGGGAAATCTACGAAGATCCGTTCGACCGTCCTTTTCTGCCCACATCGGATTATCTCCTTGAACGCCGTCCGAAGATGGCTCCGTCCATTCAAAATCTATGGGAAAGGATTCATCGCGGCAGCATGCCGGAACTATACTCGAATGAAAACATGGATTGGGAACAATACTATGCAGCCTATGTAGATACCTATATTGAACGCGACGTCAAGCAGCTCGGCTCCGTAGGCGATACTCTCGCATTTACACAGTTTATGACCGCCCTTGCAAGCCGAACGGGAGAATTGTTGAACGCCGCCTCTCTCGCACGGGATGTCGGCGTTGACAGCAAAACGGTAAAACGCTGGCTCTCTATTCTGCAAGCGTCCAACATTATCTATCTTTTGCAGCCGTTCTCCCTGAACATCAATAAACGCATCATCAAGACGCCAAAAGTATATTTTACGGACACGGGCCTTGTTTGCTATCTCTGCCGCTGGCTGACACCGGAGACGCTTGCAAACGGCGCAATGGCAGGCAGTATTTATGAAACCTTTATCGTGAGCGAAATACTGAAATCGTACTATAACGCCGGCAAGGAACCCGATTTGTATTTCTTCCGCAATACCGACGGGCAGGAAGTCGACTTGTTGTTTTACCGCGACGGGAAATTATATCCGATAGAAATCAAAAAGACTTCTTCTCCCAACGTAAAAGACGCAAAGCATTTCAAAGCGCTCTCCACCTTCTTTCCCTCCCTCGAAGTATCCGAAGGCGGTATTATCTGCAACGCCGAAGATCTTTTGCCTTTGGGACAAAATCTAAAAATTATCCCCTTTCGTTTTATTTAGCGTATCCACAGCGCCTCGCTTTTTGCGGGGCGCTGATTGCTTACACTATTTACATCTCCGCCTCACCTTTGCTCTGTATCACACAATTTGCCGGGGTTGCTTCCTCGATTCTTCTGCCTGTCAACCCCTCAAATAGTTCCGCCGCATCGAGAAAATCTGCCGTTTCCTCTATAATATCCCCGCAATACTCGCCGTTTTCTCGCTTTACAAAATCCTGAACAAAGACAAACTGCTGCGCAGGAGAACACATCTTCTTCAAAACAGCAACCGGATGCAAATCCACCGATGTCTTTCCGCAGGCTACCGGGACGCACTCCGCACCGTCGTAAACGATATGCGTGTTTCCGTCGTCAAGCAATATACCCTGCTTGTCCTCACCGGTCACACCCCATTCCTGCACAATGCAACGCAATTCTTCCGCATAATCCGGGCAAATCAAAGCGAGTGATGCCTCCAACGACAAAAAACTCCGTGAGATTTCCTCGCCTAATTCAGCACGAAAATCATTATGACGGCTATCATATCGCGCAATCAAAGTTCCATTGTGTTCAATGCGCCCGTCTTTCATTGCATAAACTTCCGTGTGATAAATTTGATGGTTTTTAAGCCTTTCCTCTGCCTTATCAAACATACGAGGGT
Organism: uncultured Eubacteriales bacterium; assembly: GCA_902465495.1. Lineage (GTDB taxonomy): Bacteria > Bacillota > Clostridia > Christensenellales > Borkfalkiaceae > Borkfalkia. The sequence goes on along the minus strand of CABQND010000006.1, from coordinate 20,019 downwards.
CAAATTCGAGCGGAATCATATCGCGCCCGTGGGAGCAGCCTTGCTCATAAAACATACCCGTATGCCAGCTTTCTCCGTTTGACGCAATAAAGTGGTAATCATCAATAATTTTCCGAACACCGACTTCCTTACCGTTTCGTTCAAATTTGTCTCCCTCGCGGTAACGAACATCTCCGAGATATATATAGTCTTTGCCATCTCGCAATCCTTTTTTTTCTATCTCTTTCCTTGTAAGCACGTTCACATCTCCATATTCTTTTCAACCGTCCTGTCTTTCCATGCGGTTTCCATTTCTTCGGCGATTCTTTCCACCCTTTCATTTGCAACACCGAGGAAATCTCCTTTGGGCCACATTGTCCGCTCTCCGTCAATACAAAATCTGCCGTAACACGCGCGCCCTATCCCGCCCGGAACACACCCGAAACCGCCACTTACACGAAACAACTGATATTCCGGTCTACGATATTCTTCTGCAAGATTTTCAAGCGGAATGATGCACACCTTCCCTTCATTCGACTTTGTTCCGTCTGCCGGAGTTTCGTACATGGTGCGGAGGCAATCATCGACTGTAAATTCTTTCAGTTCCATCACATCTCCGCCTCCGTTTCCTTTCTCGTGGTCATTTGTTCCACAATATTGCGTTGGCTTTGAATAAATCTCCTTGCCGCATAGCGTGAATTTTCGTTGAGTTGCCGCTGAAAAGCACCATTTGTACGGGAAAACACAAAGCCGTTTTCGCGCAAACGCTTATATGTTTCATTATCAACGCGACCGCCGCCCGGATAGATAATCTGCAACCGGGCAATCTCTTTATTCTCAACGACATCAAAACCAAGACCATCCGTGTCATATTCCGTTTCCTCGCGCGTCTGCTCCGTTTCAAGCGACTTGATGCGTTCTTTTGTGGCGCGAATTTTTTGTGACATGCTCTGCATCTCATATTGCGGATATGGAGCTTTGCACCACGAATAGGCATTGGAAATGCGTTCATCAATTTTTGCCGCTTTTTCATCGTCGATTCCCGGATACCCTTTGACCGTACAGTTCTCGCGGAAATACTTGTTGAGCTTTTTCATCTCCGCATATTTCTTTTCTTGTTCTTCAAGTCGCGCTTCCAACTTTTCAAGCGCGTCCGCATCCGTCGAATAAATCGTCTTATTCAAGTTCTGTCCCTCCCGCAACATCGCTGTTTTCGTAATATCGTTCGCAATACGACTCCAAAAAGTCTGTCGTATCCTCCCAATTGTTGATGCTGGAATATTCTCTGTCCAAAAAGTCGTCATACAACAAAGCCAATAAACTGTCCTTTTCGCTTGCCAGCTTTTCATAATACTCGTCATCAAGGTCATTGTCCGACATGAGAAAGTCTCTCAATTCCACATAGAAATGAATCCTGTAGTTGTCGTAGAATATCTCTTCCTTCGACTTTTTCATTTCATCTTCAAAGAAGGATTTATACTCTTTTTCTACATTTTCACTTACAACTCTCTTATACGATTTCCCGCTCATACAATTTCCGCCTCCATATTTTTCATTATCTTGTCCATATCTTCTTTGCTAACAAGCGCCATATCAACTAAACGCCTTAAAAAGTAACTCCTGCACTCTTTATCTCCCCATTCATTATCCCGAAATTCCTCACTACATACCGGCTCTTGCCCGTGCCTGTCAACATCAGTTGCAAACTCTGGCAGATATACCTTTTCGTATGCCCACTGCGCCTCAATCCAATAGCCGTTTTTATCAGAATCGCTGCACCATTCATTCCACAAAGACTCAGGGTGCTGCCATGTAAGTTCATCAAACAGTTCCGAAGCAAGAGTTTCGCAGCAAGTAATGTCTATCAAATCCTGCCGCGTATATTTTGAAATCAAATCGCCCTCATGCACCTGATCATACTCTCTTTCGGGAAATCCGTATTCAGGGATATAGACTATTTCATCTTTCGGATATTTTTGCGGTTCGTAATAAGCCTCTCCGTTCTTATAAATCAGACCATAACCGCCGCCATTGCTATAGGTGTTGGCAGAAAAATACCACACATCACCGATTCTTTCTTTGCTGCCAACCTGCACATGCTTTTCCTCTTTCATTTACATCTCCATTCTCTTTGGGCAAAACGGCCGTACATTCAAACACCGCAAAATCCGACATACGCCCTACATTTCCGCCTCGTTCTTTCCTTTAACTTCATAAGAGCAATCTTCGCCGTATAAATCTTTCACGTCATAACGGCATGTACCGTTTTCAAATACGATATTTTCGGAAAAATGTTCTTCAGCGTTCAACGCATCAATATCAAGGTGTAACAGTTTGAGATTATAGCAAACGTCCCTAATGTCGTTATCTTCCGGTTCAATCAAGCACGATTCCAGACTTAAACCGCATGAAATATCATATATGCGCCTCTGAAACCCGACAATTATCGCATCGACCACTTCCCTTAGCCAGATTTCCGTATTCTTAAAAGCAAATTCATTTTCTTCATCAAAATACGCTTCAAATTCCGGTATCTTACTTTCCGGGAGTACAACGGTCATGCACCCTACAGCCTGTGAACTCATGCAACCATTTTCTCCCTTGCGTTATTTTCACGATACAATTTTACAAGCTGACGAAGGTAATCTCGTGTCTGCCTCGGCAACTCGCTGACAACAAATACATCCCATAGTTTTTGAATAATAGGTTCCCCCAAAAATTCGATATATTCCTCATCATGCAGCACGTCGTCCATAAGGTAGCGGTAAACTTCCTTGTAAAATGTAATCTTCAGCGAATTTTTATAAGCTCGCTCAATTCCGCCGCTGATCTGCCCGAATCGAAAATTCTCATATTCCTCTTGCACCTGCGCAAAAAACTTTTTGCGTACTTCCTCTACATCCTGTTCCTTCACTTCTCCCCCTCACATCATTGCCGCATATGCAGACGAATGGTGTTCCATTTTTTTGAATAATCCGTCAAATTCAATACTGACGTTGTCGCGCATATCTCGCAAGACTTCGCTTATGTCATCCCCGAAAAAACCGCCGCATCCGTCGATTTCCTCGCCATTTTCGTCAGTAATACGAAACGCATAACAATCCCCCTGCAAATACTGATCGTACATTTTTGTTTCGCTCATAAGGCGCTCGCGAATCAGTTCTGTCGTTGTTTCGTTTAGAAGTCCGTATTCTTCCTGCGCTTTATCCTTTGTTACAAAGATATAGCCAATCTGCCCGCTGTCCCAACGGTCGCCGAAGTCGGAATTAGAGATTGTGATGCCGGAATGGTCATATAGATAGACCGGCAAAACCACAAGCGCATTTTTGTATTCATCGCTTTCGTAAAAATCCTGCGGCGATTCATAATCATGTTTGTCACCGAGGTTATAGCGCCTATGCCAGCAGACCATTTTGCCGAGATTATCCCACTCGCGCGGATTTTCGGCATATTCATCGCGGAACACTTGCAGATTGTATCCGTCTGCGGATACTGTCATCGAATCTTCCATTATCCCTTCTCCTTTTACATTTCAATTTCCGTAAAATTCCCGAAACACTGCATCACATCTTCCTGCGTTAATCCTTTTCGGCATATCTCTCGTTTCGATACATCGTCCAGCATTATTCTCATTTCCTCATCAGAAAAGGAAACGCTCTCGCCGTCAGATTCCATATCCTGTTTGACAATCAGGCAATTACCGCACAGACATGCTTGATGTTCTTCCAACACAATCGTTACGTCTGTTTGCTGCAAGTCGCGATTACAATAAATTGTCACTTCGTCAAAAGACGGGTAGTCGTGTGTTTCAATGTTCCCGCCGACAAAATTTTTTATTGCTTTATAGGAATTTTCAATTTCATAAGGCCGTGCCGGTTTCCCCACCTCTTTTGCAATGACTTTGATTTTCTCCATTTTTACATCTCCATACTGTTTTTCCTTGTTGCTGTCGTAAGTCGCAAGGCATTGCCGATCTGGTATTTCCCGTAATATCCGTTACACTTATCCCATTTCGGACGGTAAAGTCCGCTTGAACGGAATATACTGTCGAGCTGTGTTTCGTCCTGCGTCCAGAACGTAAGCATTTTCAAAAGCGCAAAATCCGCCGAACTGTGCGATTCGTAGCCGCTCCAATCCCCACCATAAAGTCTTTCAAACTTTGCGCCCTGCTTGCTATTTCGGATTGCGTCTATTATTTCCATATCCGATGCCGTTGCAGGGCGACGTTCAATGCTGATCTCCCGATACGGTTCTCCGATATACTGCCTGTTTATCTCGCCGATTCTGTCCGACAAATCCTTCAAGCCGGTCGCTCCGCCAATAACATTCCCGGACATACACGCAAATCGACCGGTTTCATACATTTCCAAACCAAGCCGTTCATTCTTCTTTCTCGCGTTTTCAGGTAACGTTCCTTTACAAAAGAAATGTATCCCTCTCCCGCTCACCGACGATTCACAATATGTCCCGTCCAAGCCTTCACACAATTCGGAAAGTTGTTTTCGTTCTTCTTGCGGTTTTTCGTCAATTTCGTCCAAATCTATAAATACGATGCCGCCCGTCAGAACAAATGTTACACCGTCCATATTATGACTCTGCGCATATGCCAAAGCCGTTTCAAAGTCAGTCCAATCGGACGGACAATTACTCTTTGCCGCCTCTCGCGTAACGGGTGATTGAATAATTTTTCCCCAATGACCTTCTCTCGGAACAGCCTTATAGCACACCCACTGCGGCAAAACCCTCATTTCTTTCGGAATATTTTTAAGCGCACTCCATTTCGGAGCCATGTTCGCTTGCGGGACGAAAAGGATCCCAACCAAAATTATCGTCCGCAACCGCAGGCGCGGCATCTGCGCGCGCCTGTTGGTCACGGTAAAAAGAACGTGCAATCTTGTCCATAACAAGTTTTGTTCCCGAACAAATGCAACTGAGATTCTCGCGGAACATTCCCGCCTGTTCCTCGGTCATATTTTTCATAAAGTCAAAGTTATAGCCGCTGGTATCCAACCCGAAATGGGCGGCAAGGATGCAAGAACGACTTGCGCTTTCAACCTTTTCCGCGTTTTCACCGGTCATTCCCTCGAACTCTTTGCCCTTGAAATTATCCGAAAGCGCCCTGCTTGCCGCTTCGATTGCCGTAAGCACCGTCGTGGTGTTATTCATGCCCTTGCGCAATCTAACCGTTCTTTCCTCTTTATCAATTTGATATGTTTCGCCCTCCGCGAACTTCGACTCGTTAGTGAACTTATACTTGTACCTTCTGCCGGACAGCGCATTGAATACGCCGTCAAGAATAACACGCTTTTCCGCATCGGATACCTTGTCGATTTTATACGGAACATACTCTGCGCCCTTCGTATCCGAAATATCAAACACATAGTTGGGATGAAAGCCCTCTGTGCGTTCTTTCTCCCTGACAATCTGTTCGCCGTCCTCGTCGAATTTGGGGCTGCCGTCCGGATTCGTAACTTTGACGTTGTACTTGACTTTGGTGGGCGCCATGATTTCCATACTTTTTGCGCCCTCCTTGATATGTCTGCCGGCACGCTCCCATTCGTTCATACCTTTAACGACCGTAATATCGGGATTCTGTGAAAGCAGATACAGCATGTTACTGACCGAATAATTTCCGTTCTGACCGAACTTGATGAGCAAGTCTTTATATTTGCCCTCGGCAAGCATCTTTCTGTACTGCCGTTCGGTAATTTCGTTGATTTCCGCACGCTGTTCTTCCGTGTAGTTCTCCACCTTGTTCTTTTCCATGTTTTACTCTCCTTTCTTATTAAAATAAATTTTCCGCGAAATCGCTTGTTACGATGTCGATATTGCTTCTGTTCTGCGGTGACGAAATAAAGAATGCCGTACCGCGCTTGTTGTGCATGATATAGTCTTGCTCTGACTCGTTGATTTGCCCTGCGTGTGAGTAAAGTTCGCACAAATCGCTCATATCGTTCGGGGATAAACTGAATATCAGGGAATACTGACATACATCGATGAGTGCCTGACTTTTTCTTGCTATCTCCGGCGTCCCTGCAACATCTTTCACGCTCTGCGTAATTGTGATGAGCATCCCCTCATATTTTCGTATTCGCTTTGCGAGGCTCGCCATAAAATCGAGCGCAACGGGGTACTTTTCGTCGATAAACAAATGGGCTTCGTCAACGGCGACGACAAGTTTCCGCGATACACCGTTTTTCGTATTGTAATCCTTGTTTTTGACGACTTCGTTCTCCAGCCATTTCACAATGAGCAACATCTGCCCGTTTGCAACAACACCGTTTTTGTTTGCCAAGAGTTTTTGGAAATCAAATACAATAAAATTTTCCCGCGGGGCAAAACTCGTCGGCCCATTCCACAAATTGCTGTATCGGCCCCCGGTACGGAATTTAGCAATATAGTTCGTCAGCACTTTCAGACAGCCACGATTGTATTCGTCTGTCTCGCGTTCTATCTTATCGTCTATGAGCTTTCCGAGGTCGTCAAAGGTCGGGTATTCTTCTTCCGATATACCGTTCAGATCCGAATAAGGCGTTATGCCAGCCCGACTGAACAGCTCCTGTGTAAGTCTGTTCAGAAGTTCCAAAGAATCAGAGTTGATTCCCGGCAGAACTACGCGATAAAACTCTTCCAAAAATTGTAAATGCGAAAAGTAATCGTTACTCGTGCCGTCCTTATTTTCGTCATCCTCCGTTCGTATAATCTGAAACGGATTGATTTTACCGAATTTTCCGCTTGATACATCCAATACTTTCCCGCCCATACTTTTGGCAAGTTTTCCGTACTCGCTTTCGGGATCGAGGATAAACACTCTTGTATTGCAACTTGCAAGCTGCGCTATGATACTCTTGCACGCATAACTTTTCCCGCTTCCCGGCCTGCCAAGAACGATCATATTTGATGACAGGTGTTCTGTATCTCTGCGCATAAAGTCTACAAACACAGGTAATTTGTTTTCACCTATCAAAAGACCTTTTTCGTCCACGATCGCGTTGCTCACGAACGGAAACACCGCGGCAAGGCTGCTTGTATGTATTCCGCGGGAAAGATGAATTTTGTCCGTCATGCAAATCTGACTCGTAAGGTAAGTATCCATTTGTCGGCCGAGCATGTCATTGAACCCGAATCCCATTTCACGCAGTCTGCGACGGACTTGTTTCTTGACCGTATTTTTACCTTTCTCATCATACGCCGTAATAATAAGCGTGACATCAAACAGCACATCGTTTTCATTCTGTATCCCGACAAGCAAGTCCTGCAAGCTTTCAAGATGCGTGTCTTTCTCGATTACATCGCTTGCACGGTTGCACCTGTTCTGCGTCTGTACTTCGAGAATCGCGTTATCTACCCGACGCAACGCCTTAAACTTTTCGACAGGCTTTGCTTTCAGAACCACTTTCGTATGCGGCATATCAAACAAACCCTCACCCCATCCGTTTGCCACACGGAGCGGATAATTATTGATGACGAAATGCGTCAGAGTTTTTCCGTTTTGTTGCGTTGACGTTAGTCCGAATCTCAATTCACTCGGAGCAAAAAATGAGCCATACCTTTTTGTCTTATCGAGTACACGTTCATCGAAATCGTAATCAATGGTATATCGGATAAATGCCGCCAATTCCTTATCGCTCAAAATATGGGCATTGATTCCTGAGCTTTGCAGCGTAATGGCAGCATAGCGCATGTTCGCCGAAAGTTCTTTTTCGCTGCCGCCGTGCAACACAAGATAGTATCTGCTGTAATAGATAGGTCTGCTACTGTTGATTTCGTCGATAAGCGCTATCCTGTCCTGTATCAGATCGACACGCGGTTCATATTCCTCTTTTCTTAATTCCCCCCTTTCTTTGCTTTCGCCGAGACGGACAATACGTTCCAATTCGTCGCCGATGAAGTTGTCTAAAATAAGCGGCCTTTCTACTTTGACTATATCTGCCTCGTAGCCGACCGGCACGTTGTTCAGCACCTTCGATATCGCACCATCTATCAGTTCATTCTGCGAAAACTCATTCAGCATACGGAAATCGACAGGTTGTACTTCAATGATTCCCGCATAGTGCATGTCTTTCAGCGAGATTATGCCTCCGCCGCAAATACGTTCATATGGTACTACGCCCTCTACGTCATTTTTTATTACCTCCCCTTTGGTTGCTTTTTTGTACTTTTTCCGAACAAACAAGTGCCGAAACAGATAGCCGACAAGTCTGTACACCCTGTCCTCGTTGAACGTGATATATAACGGAATAAACAAAACGAGAATGCCTCCGGCTATCAGGAACTTAAAAGCAAGATTGCTTGATAACGCAATAGCAATTAACACAAGCCCGATAAATCCGATAACTACATCCGCTACCGTCACGCTCTTGTAAAAAGTCATTTTTACTTTAGTGTTCTTCGGAATTATCCTCATCGTTTCCCTCCTTCGGTCTCAACGTTGTGCTGCCGCCTTCCGCTCCCCTCGTCGATGCGGTATCGCTCGACGATTGCGCCTGTTCATCGTTTTCCGGGGGCGTGGTTTGAATATTCGGCTTTTTCGGCTTAACTTCTGCTCTGTTTGTTACAGTCGTACCCTTTGCCACGTTTCTCAGTCGCGGCATAAAATTCTTACCGGCTTGTATTACACCACCCTGCACCATGTCTTTCACGACGCCTACGGGCATAGTGGCAAGTCTTGTAACCGAACCCAATGCCTGCGTCGCCATTTGCTTGTCCGTCATATCTTCCTCTTCCGTCATCGGGCGCTGGTTGCGCTCGCTATGTGCAGCCATGCCCACACTCTCTATCCTGCCATGTCCTTTCTTCCTGTTTTTCAGATAGTCAGAGCCGCCGACCACTCTGCCGACCGTTCTGCCGACAATCCCCGACGCCGATTTTGCGAACGCGATGCCCGAACGCATATTGTAGATCATCTGCGCAAGTTCGCGCCCGCCCGCCTGACTGCCCGTAAGTTGGGCTATAACAAGGTTTGCCTTTGTGACCGCAAAAGCCCCGCCAATAAGGAACAGAATATGTACGACAGAATTTTCAAAGTTACTCTCGAAGAATTGCATCTTGTTGACTTGCGGAATAATCAGGAAAAACAAATTCATTACCAAGATAATGCCGTATGCCGAGAGTATCTTTGAGATCATCATGTCTTTCCATACTTTGAAACGGTTGCCCTGATCGAGCGGCAAAGTGCTGATTGAAATCGGCGAAACAATGTACAGCAGAATGATGTCGAAAATCCTCTGAATAAACGTAAATGACGAAATCGCAAAGATGACGAGCATTACAAGCCCACCGAGCAATCCTATGACATAGTTCATTTCGGACAAGTCATAATACTGTTTGACTACACCTATATCGGTATAATCAAGTTCGCCCGTTAAAAACATTCTTTCTATCGTTTCACGCTGACCTTCGCTGCCGATATAGGCCGAATCCCCCGTCGTAATGAGCATTTGTCCGCCAATCATCGTCTGCCCTTCCGTAACGTACTGCTGCATTGCGGTGTTGATAGAACCCATAATGACGTTTACGAGCATCATTCCCGCAAGGAGAAGAAACGGTACGAGCAACATAATCAAAAAACTATGTCCCGCTTTTGATAATACTTCGCCCCGGCCTTTCTTTTCGTTTGCCGTATAGTTCACGCGGATCAATGCTATGATTACAAAAATGACAAGCAGAATCACGCCTATAAGAAATATCGTCAAAAATACCCTGCGGATCGTATCCGAACCGATAAGCGATGAAACAAGGTCTTGCGATTCCCCGTCTATCACCACGGTATCCAACCCGCAAAGTTTGAAGAATATTCTTTTGATAAAGTCTATCAGGCTGCAAAGTCCCGCCTGTAACCCGTACAGAAGTTCATAGAACCAGCCGAGAAACCAATCAACAAACCAATCCATATCTTAAATCCTGCTATATTTGTGACTGTACCCAATCCTGCAATATAGGCAATGCTATCTTCAGAGCGACGATAAGCACAAAGATGATGACAAAGCCGACAATCGCGCCGACCAGGTCTTTTTTCGCTTTCTCCCTGCTGTTCTGCTCATCGCTCTTTGCGAGCTTAATACCGAGTATGATACAGTAGATTGTTCCCACCGCGCCGACAATGGCGATTGCCGGCCAAAGAATGGCATCCAGCACTTCAAGGATAGGTTCAATCACAGGCGCAAAATCGACCGCAAGCAATGTGCTTGCACTGCTAAAATTTACATTCACTTAGTACCCTCCTTTCTTAATTTTTCTCCCTTAAAACGAAGGCGGGTATCCCGCTTCCGTTCGGTTTTTGTGTGGGCGCAAAAGCACGAAGTGCGTCACTTTGCGCCTACACGTTAACCTGCTCCCTTTTTGGGGTATTTGAGGCCCTCACTACGGATTTTTTCCCGGCTTATTCTTCGCGCTCGTCGTTGTCCGTCTCAATGTCCTCGTCGTCATTCACAACTTCTTCGACGGCCTCTTCATCGGCATCTTCCGAATAGTTTGCGGTCTGTTCGTCATCGGGTTCAAAATTCGCCGCGTCCAGATCTTCCATATCAGATTCAGCCTCATCCGAGCCTTCCTCCTGCGATTTCTGCGCAAGTTTTTTCTTATACACGGCACGCTTTCCGAAAACGATCCCCAAGATAATTCCGACAATAAGAAGCACAAAGATAACAATCAGAGCGATTGCGCCGCCATTGAGTCCGTACACAATTGTAAAAGTATATTCCCTTGTATTTCCCGCAGCATCGGTTACGACAACGCGATATACGCCAAGTTCGCTCACACTCGTGCCTACTCTGTACTCAATTTTTTCTCCGTTAAAATATACCGTAATGTCTGCTTCTTCAGAGATGCTCTCGACGACAACCTCGCTTTTCGTCTCTCCGCCGTTTTCTGCGCCATTCAATACAATTTCAGGCGCAACGCGGTCAAGAGTCACCGCAAAGGTATATTCCTTTTCCCCGTCCGTCGCCGTAGTTTCATACTTGCCGTCTGCCGCAAAATTAAGCTCACAAGCCTCGCCGTTGCATGTTGACGACACTATATTGACGCCGGTAAAATCGTGCGCAAAATCATTCAGCACGGTAGTTTTTAAAACGCGGAAAGAAACTTCTGCGGTATTCCCATAAGAATCAGAAATATGTGCAATGTAATTTCCCTCCTCTGTAAGTGATGCGCCAAACTCATACGCGAAAGTTTCGCCGTCCTTTGAAAGACTGATTGTCAGTTCTTCGTTTGCCTTGATTACGACATCATCGTTTGACACGAATCCGTCCACGGTATTGATTTCATAATCTGCCGTTTTATCAACAAAGACATTCACAACGGTTTTATTGCCTGCTTTGTCCGTCAGAGTAAATTCATACTCGCCTTCCGCTGTCAGCATCTCTCCGCTAATATAAGCCGTCGTATTGCCGTTAACCGAAACTTCTGCGGTGATACCCTCTCCGAAAACAAGCGAAATATCATTGTTTACCGTGGCACCGTTGTCTGCGCCTGTAAGCTCATATTCAGGGGCAGTCTTATCGATTACAAACGAAACGACAAACGTCTGTCCGTCCATATTCGTCAGCACGATTTCATACTCACCGTCATCCGAAAGAATTGTCCCCGACGTATATTCACTCGTTTCGCCATTTACGGTAATGACCGCAGTTGCATTGTCCGTCCATGTGAACTTAACGTTTTTATTCGTATAACCGCCGTTCTCCACACCGCTAAGCACTCCCGCCGGCCCGATTTGCGTATATTCCGTCACACCTTCGATAGCCTCAAATCCCGTATGGAATGTATCCTCCACTACCACGCGATACATGCCGCTCGTGCAGAATTTATACTGTTTGGTCGCTTCCGAAATAACGGTACCGTAATTATCTGCCGTAAGCTGCACCCATGTATCTCCGCCGTCAACTGACTTATAAATCGCAATGCTTTGGAGTTTCGCATAGGAATCAGCGCTTGCCGTTACGTCGATGATAAGTTGTTTTTTATCCGTATCGGAATCAAAAGTGATTGCCGGCTCGTCCAACGAAATATAAATCGTCACTTCTTCCGAAAGACCGAAATGGTTGACCGAACAAATAACATATTTTCCGCTCTCCGCAATCTCATAAGTTTCACCGAGGGAAAGAATTTTACGACTGCCGTCCTCAAACTCAATATAGAACATGGCATATTCGTCAACAGTATCGGAAATGGCGATATGTACTTTGTCTTTCAAGTAGAACACCTGAGCAACATCGGTTTTTGAAAATTCACCTTCGCCGACTGCCATTTGTATATCCGCAAAGTTGCGAACGATGACAAATGTATATTCCGACTCATTGCCCCATGCGTCTTTTACAATCACGCCATGCTTGCCGGATTCAGCGTACACGCTGCCGCTATACGGTTTACCGTCGATAATGTATTCGACTTTATCCGAAAGACTTATCTCGGAAGCAATATACGTTCCTTGCGTATTCAGAACATATAGGTCATTGCCTTCGGCGGCAGCAGCAGGCGATTTCTGCCAATAATAGTAATGCGTGATACCGCTCACGGCATATTCGAGCATCACTTCCTGCAAGCGCGCTTCCGTAAAATACGCAACTTCAACATTTGCATCGCCGGACTTTTTGTAAATGAAATACTTTCCGGGTTTTGCATTCACGCTGTCCTTCGCGTCCATCATGATACCCGTATCCCAGACATCACTGTTCCTTTCCCCTGTGCGAACTAATGCGTACTCTGCATCGAGCATAAAATCCAAAGCATTGTCATACGTCTCAAACGCAAAGCCGCCGCATTCCCACCATTCCTTATTGCTCGTAGTGGCATTGATATTCACACGTTCGGACATGAACTCGCTTGTCCACACGTTGCCCGCAGCATCCTTACTAACAACAATGTATTTGCCGCCGTACAATGTGCCGATCTCCGTTCCGCTTTCGACCGCGATACCATTCACCGTAACTTCGATAACAGGCGCATATACATCCGCATCTCCGTTCTGCCATTTAAGGATTACCGTCTTGCTCGTTTTCCCATCCTGAACATTGCTGAGTGTTACTGCTTTTTCCGTTCTATCTACGATGATGGTATAAATGGCTGATTCGTTTCCCGCCATATCAGTCGCTATGAACTGATATTTTCCGCTCTCCGAATAAAGCGCTCCGTTCGTGTACGGCGTCCACTCCTTGCTATTGGGAAGCATCACATAGCATACAGACAGATTTTCATCTTCACCAGTGAAAGAGATACGGTCGTAATTTGTATAAGTACCGTTTTCTTTCTCATCATTGTTCGCATAAAGCACCCCGTGAGGCGACTTGGTATCCAGCGTTACGCGCATTTCTTCCGACACGTTTCCCGCCAAATCATAAGCACGGAATACATATTCCCCGTCACCGCTTTCCGCCAAAATCTCCATGTCTGGCGCATAGATCTGCCATTCGCCGCCCGGAATTTTGTATTCGAGCTTGGTGATGCCGTTTAGGTCGGTTCCGCTGTACAAAAACGTCTGGTTCGTATATCCGTTGTTCGGCAATTCTGCCTTGTTTGAAGTAATTTTACCGACGGGAGCCGTGCGATCCAGCGTTATGCCGATTTCTTCGGAACGGTTCCCCGCAACATCGACGGCATAGAACGAATAAACTCCTTCGTCCGTCAGGCGTTCGCCCGCATATTCAGAGAATGCCGCTTTGCCCGGAAATCTTACATACAATGCGGCAATGCCGCTGGTTGCATCCGTTGCGCTAAACGTAACATATGCACTATTGGAAGTTGTGCCGCTAACACCCTCGCCTGAAGCGGTCATGATTGCGGCAGCGGGTGCAATGTTGTCCAACGTAATCGTAAGCGTTGTGCCGATATTCCCCGCAACATCGACGGCATAAAACTCATATTTCCCGTTTTCAAACAAATTCGTGCCGCTCTCATAGGCGGTAAATCCGCTCTTCCCCGGAAGTTTAACATAGAGCGCTTTTATGCCGCTCGTCGCATCGGTCGCTGCGCAACTTACGAATTCTGCGTTCGATACACTCCCGCTTTCGACGGCTTTTCCTCCGGCATAGAGTTGTCCTGCGGGTGCCGTTTTATCCAATGTTACAGATACGGTCTCGCTCCTGTTCCCTGCCAAATCTTCCGCGTAAAATTCGTACTTCCCGTCCGCCGTAAACCGTTCTCCGCTCGTGAATTTGACAAATGCCGTTTCGCCCGGTTTCTTTACATACACCCCGGAAAGAGCGCTATCTGTTGCCTCATAGCAAATATAATCTGCTGCGGTAATGCTACCGTCTGAAATACTCTGTGAACCACCATACAGCGTTGCCGCAGGCTTTGTGCGGTCAATGGTAACGATATACGTTTCAGACTTGTTTCCTGCGGCATCCGTCACATAGAACTCGTATTTTCCCTCCTCTGTCAGCATCGTATCAGCGGAATAGGAAATGTACGAATTGCTGCCGGACGTTTTGACGTAAAGATTTGCAACGCCGCTTGCATCGTCCGAAGCCGTAAACTTCACATAATTTTTGTTGGTATATTCACCACTGTTTACATTCGATTCCGCCGCAGTAATCTGTCCTGTTGGTTTTGTTCTGTCAAGCAGTACGTTGACCGTTGCACTCTGATTGCCGGCATTGTCCGTCGCATAAAAGGAATATTTTCCTTCGGCGGTCAATTGCGTTCCGCTTGTATATTCCACGAAATTGCTTGCGCCGGGCATTTTTACAAAAAGTTTTGAAATCCCGCTCAAAGCATCCGTAGCGCTCATACGCACATACTCTGCGTTTGATTTTGCGCCGTCAGAAACGTTCTTACCTCCCGCATTTACGGTCACAACGGGCTTCGTCCTATCGACCATAATGTTGAAAGTCAAACTCTTATTGCCCGCAGCATCGACGGAATAGAACTCGTATTCGCCCTCGTCCGTAAATTTTGTTCCCGCCGTAAAAACAGTAAATTTGCTCGCGCCGGGCTTTTTGACATACAATTCAGCAACGCCAATGTTATCCGTTGCCGAATAGGTTATGTTTGCCACGTTTGTAAAACTCCCGCTTTCTGACAGTGTACCGACCGGCGCGGTTCTGTCCAACGTTACGATATACACATTCGACTCATTTCCGACTTCATCTTCCGCATAGAAAGAATACTGTCCTTCGGTCGTTAGCTGTGTCGTTGCATTGTAAGCGGCATAATTCTTATCTCCCGGCATCTTCACATATAATTTCGCTACGCCGCTCATCTCGTCCGTTGCTGCAAAACGGATATATGTGGCATTGATATGGCGACCGTTCTCAATTTTCGCCGTACCGCCGTAGATCTGTCCGACAGGTTTGGTGTTGTCAAGCATAATCGTCATATGCTCACTTTCATTTCCCGCTACATCCACGGAATAGAACTCATATGTCCCGTCGCCTGCAAGCTGTTCCCCCGCCGTATATGCCGTGAACACATTGCTGCCCGGTTTTTTGACATAGCACTTGGAAATTCCGCTCAATGCGTCTGTTGCTGTATATTTTACATATGCCGCACCTGTTTTTGCGCCGCTCGACATTGATTGCGTCCCGCCGTACACAGTGCCGACAGGCTTTGTGCGGTCGAGTGTGATATTGTATGTCTGCGACTGATTGCCGGCACCGTCTACGCAATAAAATTCATACTTTCCGTCAGCGGTAAACTGCGTACCGCTTGTATAGCTGACGTAAGAACTACTGCCCGGCTTTTTCACATACATAGCCGACACGCCGCTTGCATTATCACTGCCAGTGAATTTAATATACGAACTATTGACAATGCTTCCGCTTGGCTTTTCTGTTGTCCCTCCGTACACCATTCCGGTCGGTGCGGTATTGTCAAGTGCGACGCTGTATGTGCTTGACTGATTGCCTGCCTTATCTACAATGTAAAACTGATACACCCCTTCTGCCGTCAGCGGGCTGTTACTCGTGTAAGATTTATAACTCGTTTCGCCCGGTGCTTTTACATAGCAGTTTGCTACGCCCGAAAGTGAATCCGTTGCTATGAACTTAATATAAGCACCTTTGACGGAACTGCCGCTCGATACGGAAGTCGTTTCCTTATATACCGTTCCCGTAGGCACTGCGGTATCAAGACATACGCTGCTTTCCGCAGATACATTCCCTGCATTATCGTAGGCACGGAAATAGTACCAACCGTTTATTGAAGTCGCAGGAATAGTCGTCCCGGACGTGTAAGATGTCCATGTACTGCTCCCCGGTTTCTTATACTGCAAATAGTTTATTCCGCTGCCCGAATCGGTCGCCGAATAGGAAAATGCTTTATTGGTATAACTTCCCGATGAAAGCGTACCGCTCGTTCCTTTAATCGTACCGGTCGGCACAACATTGTCATAGTAGACATAATAGTAGGACGATTGATTGCCTGCCTTGTCTACGGCATAGAATGTATACCTTCCGTTTGTACTTCCTGCCGAAATCGTTTTAGAAGTTGCCGTCGTGGACGAATAGATACTCGCGATCGGCGCTTTCCAATACAGTTTGTCGATACCGCTCAACAAATCGCTTGCCGTAACCGTAAATGCCTTGTTTGTATACTTGCCCGTTGTGGAAACAGATGCCCCGCTGATTGTAGGTCTATTTTTATCTACAATAAAATTGAATGTGACCTTTGTACTTGCATCACCGATCATACCGGAGTAATCCTGCCCCGTTGTCATAGTCAGCGTATAGCTCCCATTAGTGAGAGTAGGCAACGTATAAGTAACCGTCTTTTCGCTCGATTTCGAACTGTTTTTCTGCTTATCCGCACTTGAATATGTAACAGGCCCGGTAAGGGCAAAATCTTTGACGTATCGCGTATATGTATAACGCCCAAGTTCTGTCTTTTTCGTAAGAACGACATCCACCCTGTTTGGCGCAAAATTGAATGCTGCCCCATCGGATACAGTTCCGGAACCTGACGCGCCTGAAACGTAGATATAGATGCCTGACGTACCCGTTGCGGTTAAATCAAGTTTGTACTTTGTCGAACTGCTGTAAGCGTACGCGGTGTTTCCGCCGGTTGTAGAAAAAAGAACACCGAACACACAGCATAAAAGCAAGCAAAGCGCAATAAGCATACCCGCAAAGGTCAGTTTCCTCTTTGTTGTCAATTCTGTCTTTTACCTCCTTTTCATTCTCTGATTTCTAAACGAATGTCTCCGTTTTTCATTTCTTCCACGCGGTCAATTGCGTCCTGTATTGCCGAACCGCGTTCGCTTTTACCGCCTGCGCGGGTTTTTAGCTCCTTCAATTTTCCAATTACTTTGTCATATTCCCCCGACTGAACAAGGACGAATATGTCGCTGTTCTCCTGCTCCGTCGCAAATCCGTGCAACGATTTGGCTATCAGCGTTTGCAGCTTTTCCGTTGCCGCCGACCTACGTCGCCGTTCCGCGATCTGTTCGCGTAATCCCCCGCCGCCGTTTCTGCCGATGCCTGCTCGCCTGCCCGCAAAAGTGCGTTCGTTACGTTTTTTCATATCGTAATACGCCGCATTTTCATCGAAGTATCTACCTGTCCGCAAAATCTGTCTGCTCTCCCGCAAATCGTAAAACTTGCTCGCATAACTTGGCGTGAATTTTGCTCGGATCGGCTGATACCCGAATACCGTTACGATTGCATTGCCCATATTCCCCTTACTGTTGAGTTGCTGTAATTCGGACGGATATATGAGCGGGCGCTCCTTGACTGATGTGTTGGAATTCACATCGTCCGCACGCACAGTATTAAACCCGACCGACCTCTGTAAAATACTGAAATTACCGCAACGCTTGGAAAATTCTTCTATCGTCTTATAGTCCGTCGTACCGATAAAAATTTGCGTGTTTCTGTTCGTTCCATAGGGATAAAAGAAAAACGACGCAACCATTTCGATTACGCCGTCTTAGAAATAAATTATTAAGTTTTAGTTCAATTTAATCTGTTATTTTTTCAATAAGCAACTAAAAAGAGTCGAGTAATGTATATTCATTTCACGACTCCACCGTCTTTTTATTTATACTTTTAATAACGATTTTGTGAACATTTACTTGCGCGAGGAACTATGTTTGCCATAGCCGACATGAATAACGCAAATTAGATACTTTACAAGGCGCGAATTGTTTCCAACAGTTTCTTTCTTGAGGCAATGAACACAGGTAAAAACGTGCCGAGGAAGGCAAGAATGATGGTAACTGCTATCATCAATAAGATCCAAATACAAATATTGTGAGGCGAGTCTCAATTACGCTTTAAGCACATTGTTAAGCACCGCTGCCGCAATCGGCGTGCCTACCACAGATAATATAAGGCAGATTCCGACTATTACTCCCGATTCGCAGAAGAAAATCTTAAATATATCCACGCCGCGGGCGCCGATTGCTCGCAATATTCCTATCTCTTTCTTTTTACGTCCTATGGAAATTGTAATAAAATTTAGGAGTAACAGCGCGACAAACACCATAAATATCAACCATATAACCAACAGCACCGTGGAAAGAAGATCTATGACCTCGCTTACAGACAGCACCGTATCATACAGCGAATTTTCCAGCGTATAGAATACCTCCGTATCTGCATTTACTGTGTTTAGCCTGTAGAAAACTTCTCTCAATGCACTTTCTGAATTCGGTATCGGTATAAAGGTATACTCAAAAAGGGCCTTATCTTCACGCTCGTACTTTGTTGTAACCTTTTGCGCTGTATCCATTATATCGAGAGAATCAGCAACAAATAAGAGCGCGAATACCGCGCTCTTTTTTATTTATACTTCAAAATATAAAGCACGAATTGTATCATTCGGTTTCTTTCTTACTTCAATAAAGACAAAGACGTATGAACCGAGGAAGACAACAGTGATGGTAAACTGCTATCATAAACGCTACAGGTAGCGAGCTGAAATAAATATTATAACAATGCACCCCTTTTGTATTGAATTATATTTAGAAAAAATTATTGAACACAATAAAAGCGCGATGTGACCTATTGTCACATCGCGCAGCTCCATTTCATACTATGCCTTGCCATAGCATGGATACTACTTATCAGAACTATTCATATTTTTTAAATATACCAATAAAGCTGATAATCCACCGATTGCAATTGTAATGGGAAAAGTCACATATCCCGCATATCCATTCGGATCCAAAAATCCAAATATCCCTACGAGTGCTATAATAATGCTAAAGATGTATAATAATTTAATCAATTATATCACCCCCTCACAGCATTAACCAAATGTAACTCGTTGAGTGTCCCAATCAATAGCAAAGGCATTGTTATTCACGACAGAAAATGTTGCATACGTTGAAACATCCACGCTTATTTTACCTTTTGTCGTAAATGAAGTAGCAAAGGAAAACATATCTCCAGAAAATGGCCTTCCAAAGAACCAATACCTACTTACTTTCCAAGATACTTCTTTTGCGTTAGGATCGTAACTACTATCAATTGTAGGCCCAGCACCTGAGCCAAAATTAATTCCAATAGAAGTTCCGCCTGTGCCTAGATTTAATCCAACGCTTACGTTATTTGCTCTGTTTACATCTTTGGGTGCATAGTCTGTTATATTATCGCTAGAATTAACAAGCTTATGCTTCACCTGAATACCATTAAAGGATACCCGTCCTATTTGCGTGTCAGGATTAGTTTGTGTTCCTGTTACATTGGTTTTTAAAGCATAATAATCGTATACGGGATCACTTTCTGATTGATCCTTATATAAAATATAATCCACGTTTATATATGCAGAACCATATCTACTACTGTATACTCTATGCCCATAAGAGCTATAAACTATGGACGCTTCTCTATTAATTTTAGAAACAAAAGTGCTATTAAAATGTTCAATTATGATAGAAACACAATCTTCTTTAGCCAAGCTTTCGCCTGTTACAGTCAAACTTTGAGAATTAGAATTTCGTGTAATAGCTATAATCGCCTCTTTTTTTTCATCGTTCTGTTCATTATCAAAACGCATTTCTACAGTGTCAACTATATTTCCTAAATTGTTAGAAGCGTTCATATTTTGCTTATGTGTGATAAAGAAGCAATAGAAGTGCAAAAAATTTTGCCGTTCCTA